>CALBOC010000276.1 GCA_937896705.1 uncultured Micrococcaceae bacterium
CGGTCATGTTGTCCACCAATCGACGAGACCTCATCTGGATCACCATGGCGGGCATGGGGCTAGTTGTGTTGGGTGTCGAATCGCTGGCCGGTGACGCCTCGTTTGATGTCCTCGGGCTCGTTTACGCGGCGTTAGCGGGGGTTTCCTGGGCGTTTTATATTCTGCTCAGTGCCCGGGTTGGACGACGACTGCCGGGGATTGAAGGGCTGCCGATGGCCACTCTGGTGGCGGCCATGGTGATCCTGCCCTTCGGGTTCACGGGGCTCCTTGATGTGGTCAACGCGCCAGAGCTTTATTGGTTGGCCTTAGCCATGGCCTTATTGTCCACCGTGATTCCGGTGTCATTCGAGATGGCGGCGCTGCGCAGAGTACCCCGAAACGCTTTTTCGATCTTGTTGAGCTTGGAGCCGGTCTTTGCCGCCCTGATCGGTTGGGTGCTGCTGGATCAGACCTTCGGGGTGCTGCGAAGCCTGGCGATTATTCTGATCGTCGGGGCGACCATCGGCATGACGGCCGCGGCCGCCCGGTTGAGTCGAGAAGTCGTGGATCAGCACGAAGCTCGAACCGCCAGCACCGACGATGAAGCGTGAACTGCAACCTCCAGTCGAACCCCTTGAACACCTCCTGTGACGGACATCACGGTAAATGCCCCTGTCAGTGGCAGGGTGGAAAAGTTTGGTCTGGGCCACCCGAACGTATGGTCACAAAATGATTACATTCTGATCAAGAATGCATTTCAGTGATTTTGGTCCAAAACTGAGGTAACCGAGCACAACCGCATGGGCATGCCTAACCTGACCAGAAGTTGCGCTCGAGGTAAGTTTTCGGATTGGAGCTCGGACTTTCAATCAACCGTGGCCCGGCTTATGCTGACCGATATGCAAGAAACCCGCTCTAGTTTTCGAGTGCAAAAAACAGTGATGGTCGCGGCCGCTAGCTGCCTCGCACTGGGTTTCGCGTCCCCACACGCAGTAGCTGCACAAGCCCAGGATGACTCAGAACTACCGTATTGCCCTCGTCCCGGCGCAGAAATTGTGGCCGATGACAGTGGTCAACAGCCCGGGGGAGCCAATGCGAACTCGGCTACCACCACAGACTCTGCGGCCCGAGCTCCTGTCATTGCAGAGGTGAGCGAGGACGCGCTACGGGTGGCCACCTTCGACGCCAACCTAACTCGCGACACCGCCGGAGAACTCTTCGAGGAACTCTCGGCACCCGGAGCAGAGGATGCCACCGCGGTGGCCCGTGCGGTGCAAACGGTCCGACCCGATGTATTGGTACTGACCGGCATTGACGTCGATGCCGGAGATAACGTCGCCAAAGCATTCAACACCAACTACCTGGCCATCGGCGGCGATGAGCACACCGGTATCACCTACCCATACTTTTATACTTCAGACTCCAACGCCGGGGTGGATTCCGGGGCGGACTTGAACCGCGACGGCACCATCGGTGAACCAGGCGATGCCCTGGGGTATGGCAGTTTCCCTGGGCAGGCGTCGATGATCGTGTACTCCACGCATCCGCTGGATGAAGCAAAGATCCGTGATTTCACCTCCCTATCCTGGGAGGCCATGCCGGATAATAATATGCCCCCACGCCTGTCCGATTTAGAGCGAAACATCATTCCGCTGGCATCCGTTTCGCACTGGGACATTCCGGTTGAAGTCGATGGGGAAACGCTACATGTGCTGGCAACCTCCACGGCTGACTCTTCGGAAAGCTCCTACGGCACGGCGCGCAATCACGACCAAATCCGTTTCTGGCAGGATTATCTGGACCCAGACACCGACTACATCCTGGACCATCGCGGCGACCGCGGTCCGCTGCCCGAAGACGATGCCTTCGTTCTTGCCGGCTCACTCAAAGCCGACCCGACCGGTAAAGGCCCGGGCGATCCGGCGGCCATCAGTAGCCTGTTGGAATCCAGCCACATTATTGATCCGGAACCGGCACGCACGCTGAATGTCGGCAGTTTAGGCCGCGGGCTGCTCCCGGACACCCCGGATGCACCGCACCATACTGCCTCCAGCCCAGCGGGTGACGAGGAAACCTACCGGGCCGACTACGTCCTGCCCAGCGCAGACCTCAGCGTCGTCGATTCTGGCGTACTCGAGACCGACAGTCCAGCAGCCGGCCAAGGCTTATTGGGTATCCAAGCCGAAGCCAACGCCAACCACATCGTGTGGGCAGACATCGTCGTGGGCGGCTAACCTGACAGTGTGGAAATACTTGTCACCGTCATAGCAGCCCTGCTGATGCTCGTCGCAATCGGCGGCATCATCTTCCCGATCCTGCCCGGCTCACCCGTGGCCATCATCACCATGATCGCCTGGGCCTGGCTCCTCGGCTCAACCGCCTCCTGGTCCACCGGTGTCATCGCCGCCGCGCTGGCGCTGGTCGGCTGGAGCGCGTCTTTGGTATTGACCGGCCGAACCATGCGACGCGAACGCATTCCCAACCGGCCCATCATCATCGCGACCATCGCCGCCATCATCGGGTTCTTCCTCATCCCATTTTTCGGCCTGTTCATCGGGTTCGTTCTGGGGCTGTTTGGTGCCGAATACCACCGACGTCGCGACCCCAAAGCAGCGTTGCACTCCTCGGTCGAAACGCTCAAAGCCATGGGCATCGGCATGCTCATCGAAATTGCCTGCATCATCGTGGCCACCGGCGTCTTCGGTGTGGGCGTACTCATCCACTTTCTGGCCTAGCCTTCGTTAGAGTGAGGGCATGTATTCCGAAACTCTGACCACCGGCCACCGCGGCATCTGGTCGCACCCCGAAGACCAACGCACCACTCAGCTGGTGTTGGTCCTCCACGATGCGGGCTCGACACCAGAAACCGTCGCCGAACACTACTTCACACATCTCCCGGACGGTCTGACCGGTCTGGCGTTGCAGGCCGGATTCGCGGCCACCTTTGGTCACAACTGGTTCACCACCTCCGACCACCAGCACCCCAGTTTCCCCGAGGTCATCTCAGCGGCGCACCGAGTCTTTGATGCATTGGACGACGACGAATACGGCACCACCGGCTACACCAGTATCCAAGCCGTAGGCGTCGGACAGGGAGCAGCACTGGCCACCACGATGCTGCGAGTCCGCCCCGAAGCCCTCAAGTCCGTGGTCGGAGTCAACGGCTATGTCATCGACAACCCGATGCTGGCCGCACTGGATCAGTCGGCGGACGCCAACCAACCCAAGAGCATCCTGTGGATCGCTACGGGTGAGGCCGACCAGCGGTCGGCAGATTTTAGTCACCACTGGTTGACAACCCACACCCGCGTCACCGAAGCTGAGACCACATCGGCCATCACACCGTTTCTTCTACAGAATGTGAGCTGATCTTGCCCGACGAAAATGACATATCAAAAGCAAAAGCCGCCAAACGAGCCAAACGCGATAAGGCCGCGCGCCGCGCCCAGAAAATGCTCAACCAAGCCGTTGACGCCAAGGGCCGCCCCAAGCCGGCCTTCCAACGCGCGGTCTTGTCGGCGATGCGCGCCCAGCGGCCACTGGTCATCGCAAACCTGCGTCGCTTGGCGAAAAAGTATCCCAAAGATTCACCCGGCGAGCTCGCCGAACGCATCTCGCGCCACTATATTCGTTCGCTGACCGGCACGGGTGCAGCGGCCGGCGGGGTCGGCGCGGTACCCGGGATCGGGACCGCAACCAGCCTCGGAGCGTCCTTCGGCGCGACCCTGGGCTTCTTAGAACTCACCGCGTTTTACGCCCAGTCCATTGCCGAACTGGCAGGGCTGCACACCAATGACGATCAGGAAGCCCAAGCTTTGGTCATGACGATCATGCTGGGTGAAGAAGGCCGTGAGCTGCTGAAACAGGCCGCCACAACCCAACCCGGCACCCGGTTTGGCACCCTTGGTCCGTCAGCGTGGATCGCTTCGGGCATCACCGGGCTGACCGAACGCGCATTCTCCAGCCTGGCCAACCGGTTCATGAAAACCCTGGTCCGCGGCGAGGCCGTTCGGTTCCTGGGACGTCTGGTGCCGTTTGGCATTGGCGCCGGGATTGGTGGGGTGGCCAACCGCAACCTGGCACGTCAAGTGGTCACGCAAACTCAAGAAACCTTTGGCCAACTGCCGCAGTGGGAGTATCTGCCGGAACTGTCTGCCGAGCTCAACAGCACGCGGAAAACGCGTCGTGAGGTCAAGGCTGCCGACTCACCAGCGGCGCTTGAAGCGACCGCTGAAGAAAGCGAAAAGAAGTAGAGGTGGGGGCAGGAATCGAACCTGCGTACACGGCCGTGCGGGCCGCGACCTAGCCTGCTCAGTCACCCCACCGGAAGGTCCTACGGGTATTGTAGCCCGGTTATCACGCGGTAGATCAATTCTCACCGCGGGCTTTCAGCCGCGAGGTGACCCGGCCGTGCAGCTCGCGCCCTGTGACAACCCCAAGCGGCTTTGTTACAGTTTGGCATATGCCAGACGCCATCCAGTCGCCCGAAGAATTCCCCGAAGCTCGAACCGTCGAGGAGTTCAAAGCCAATATCGCTGCGGTGCGCCAACGCATCGCCGACGCCGCCGCACGGGTCGGTCGCGACAGCCACGAGGTCCGGCTGCTGGCGGTCAGCAAGACGGTGCCAGAAGAACGCATCCGTCTGGCGGTGTCCGCCGGGCTGGATGAGCTTGGCGAAAACCGAGTGCAAGAAGCCACCGCAAAATATCATGCGATGCAAGATCTTGACATCCGCTGGTCGATCATCGGCAACCTACAAACTAATAAGGCCCGTGATGTGGCCGCTTATGCCGCAGAGTTCCAGGCGTTAGACCGCCTGCGCGTGGCCGAAGTGTTGAATCGGCGTTTGGCAGCCGTCGGTCGGACGCTACCGGTCTTTGTCCAGGTCAATACCTCGAATGAGCCGCAAAAATACGGTATCCAACCCGACGAACTGTTGGAGTTCCTCACGGCCCTGCAGGCCTACCCGAGGCTAGAAGTTCAGGGACTCATGACTTTGGCACTGTTCACCTCGGATGTCGAGCGCGTTCGCGAGTGCTTTGTGCTGTTGCGCAACCTTCGCGACCGCATGCTCGCCGAGGCACCGGAGCTGATCGGTCCGGGTGAGCTGTCCATGGGCATGTCCGGCGATTATGAGGTCGCCATCGAGGAGGGCGCGACCGTGGTCCGAGTCGGGCAAGCGATCTTCGGGGCACGCGCGACGCCCGACAGTTATTACTGGCCCGGCATGTCGGATCCTGACGACTAGTCACACCCAAACGCCATGGTTAGATCGTGACGTCCTCGGGATCAATATCGTCGCGTAAACCACGCCATACCGGATGCCGCAGCCTGCCGTCACGGGTGATCCCACCGTATTCAACATCGGCCACCAGTTTGGGTGTGACCCAATGAGCGTCGCGCCGCTGATCGGCTGGCACCTCGACCGGCGGCGTTTTCCGGGTGATGTTATCTAACTGGTTGCGAATACTGCGCAACTGGTGCATATCGAACCCGGTGCCGACCCGACCCATATAGGTCAGCTCGCCGTCGTCATCATGGGCCCCTAACAACAGCGAACCGAACGTATTCTGCCGTCCGCCCTTACCGTCGCGCCACCCGACGATCAGCACCTCACGACTCATCGAATGCTTGAGCTTGAGCCAGGTTTTGGTGCGCTTGCCGGGCAGGTAGACGCTGTCCTTTTTCTTGGCCAGCACCCCTTCGAGCTTGAGCTTCCTGCTGGAGTCCATGGCATCATCCAGGGAACCGTCGAAGGCCTCGGGCACATAGATATTGTCACCCTCCGAGACCACCTCGAAAAGTCGCTGACGACGTTGCGCATAGGGGGTGCGCAGCAGCGATTCACCGTTGGTGCGCAGCACGTCGAAGACCATGAGATATACCGGAGTTTTGTCG
>CALBOC010000277.1 GCA_937896705.1 uncultured Micrococcaceae bacterium
TCCAGAACATCCTGAATCACGCCTGGATCGGCGGTTTCTTGACTGATTTGATCCGTCATTATCAACCTCTTTAGAACGGGTCGTGGATGGTGGTCATCGATTGCAGTCCACACGGGACAGTCGGTGACTAGGGTTTTGATTTAATTCGCTGAAGTCTTTGTACTGCTTGCCGCCCGCAGTGATGCGTGTGCAGCCCGACCCAATGGTACGTGGGTGTTACACACATGGCCACCGGTGGGCATAGTCGCGAGTCTTCGGACGTCTACTTCTAGTAAACGCGCAAACACGTCAGTTTCTTCCTCACAAAATTGTGGGAATCTTCCGGCCAGCTCTTGGATAGGACAGTGCCCCTGACAAATCTGGGCTGCACGCAACGTGGTGACCTTCGCTGTGCGACCAGCGCGTCGAGTCGTGGCAGCAAACCCAAGCTCTTCTAAAACACTTGTCAGAGTGTGAATCCGATCGTTAAGAGTAGCTCCCTCAACGAGTTCTTCGTAGAAACGCTTTTCGATTCTATGGAAGTACTGTCGGGCGAAGCCGCGCAGGGCTTCTTGGCCGCCCAATTCAACGAGAGCTGACATTGCGTCAGTTGCCACGTCGAGATAGTCATCCCCAAGCTGTACTTGCCCTTCATGTGTCACGACGTAGCGTCGCGATGGTCGCCCAGCGCCGCGCTGCGAACCGGACACTACTTTCACCTCGACGAGGCCTTCTTCTTCAAGGGCGTCGAGGTGACGTCGTACCGCAGCGGCGGTCAGACCAAGCTTCTTGCCGATTGTGGCAGCACTCACCGGCCCGTGAGCCAGCACGGCATGCATGACCTTCTGGCGCGTCGTTTTGGTGGTGCCCGCGCCAGAAGAAGGGTTTCCCGATGGGGATTCAGCGAATTTAGTAATCATGGTATGTCCTAATTATAGACCAGTTCCGCAGTTTGGCTACATGTGGCGCTATGTTGCTCCTCACCAGCGGAACCATTCTGCTTACGGCCAAGGGCGCTTCCGGCGCAGTATCGGCGGTACTGTCAGATTATTTGACTAGACTGTAGGCCGTATTTACCCAGGTGTTGGATCAATGTTGTGAGTCGTCATTCATGCTGTCATTATCAAATGTCCACCGAGACGTTCCTACCCGCAAGGGACGTTTCCATATTCTCAAAGGCATCAGCTTTGAAGCCAAAGCAGGTGAGGTCACAGCGCTTCTGGGTCCCAATGGAGCCGGGAAGACCACCACGCTATCCATCGCTCAGGGCATCGATCCGGTCAGTTCCGGAAGCGTAAAACTGCTGGGCGTAGATCCCTATCGGGCTGATGCAGGCTTACGAAGCCAGGTCGGGGTCATGTTGCAAGAAGGTGGTTTGCCCATGGCGGTCACGGGTGAGCGGCTACTCGAACATCTCCAGCGGCTGTACCTGCATCCGGCAGATATCGACGGGCTCATGGAACGGCTCGAGATCCACCCGTTCAAAGATCGGCAAATCCGTCGGCTGTCCGGTGGCCAGCGTCAGCGCCTGGGCATGGCGGCCGCGCTGGTCGGGCGTCCTCGGGTGGTGTTCCTCGATGAGCCATCCGCGGGTCTAGATCCCGTGTCACGTCGCATCGTGTTCGAACTGATCGAAGAGCTCAAAGCGCTCGGGGTGTGCATTATCTTGACGACTCACCTGCTGGAGGACGCCCAACGCTTGGCCGACCACGTTGTCTTAATCCGCGATGGTCGCGTTGAAGCTGCCGGAACCGTTGACGAACTGACCGCTACGGGCTTGCGCCCGCCGCTAGCATTCCGGTTGGAAACCCCACTGACCACATCCCAACAACAGGACTTTCCTGCACATTTATCACTCAGTATTGAAGGGACGATGGGTGACGAGGTGATCTGGCACGTCTCTGGGATAGAAACGCCCAGTGATTTACATGCCCTGACCGCCTGGTGGGTGCGTCACGATCTGATGCCGGTTGATTTAGGCCTGACCGGTAAATCTTTAGAGGATGTCTTTTGGGAGCTGACCACACATGACCACGCTTGATCT
>CALBOC010000278.1 GCA_937896705.1 uncultured Micrococcaceae bacterium
GCCATTTCCTCATCGGTTGGCACCACGGCCACGGCTATGGCCGAATCCTCAGTAGAAATCAGCCGCGGCTCATCGGCGCGCACCAAGTTCAGATCGTGGTCGTATTTCACGCCCAGAATTCCGAGCCGGTCGAGCACGCGGGCCCGGAATGGAGCAGAATTCTCGCCGATGCCCGCCGTGAAAGTGATGGCTTGGGCCCCATCGACCGCCACATGATAGCCGCCGATGTATTTTGCTAGCCGGTAGGTGGCGATGTCCAACGCCAATCGTGCATCGCGAGACCCGGCCTCGGCCGACTCTAGGACTTGACGCATATCAGCGTGCCCGGTTAGACCCAACAGCCCGGACTCGTGATTGAGCACGCGATCGACCTGCTCGGCGCTATACCCGTGCGAGGTGATCAAATGCGTCAACACCGACGGGTCAATATCACCCGAGCGGGTGCCCATGACCAGCCCGGCCAGCGGGGTGTAGCCCATCGAGGTGTCTACCGATTCGCCGTGTTTGATCGCGGTGGCCGAAGCACCGTTCCCCAGGTGCAGAATGATGCCGTTGAACTCGGCTCTGTCAGTGCCCAGCAGATCTGCGGTGATGCCGGTGACCAGATCGTGGCTGGTGCCGTGGAATCCGTAACGACGGATGCCGTGGTCGGCGTACCAGTTTTCTGGGATCGCATACCGCCAGGCTTGCGGCGGCATGGTCTGGTGGAAGGACGTATCAAAAATAACGACCTGGGGCATATCCGGCCACTTATCGCGAATCGCACGCAGGCCCTCGGTTGCCGGTGGGTTATGCAACGGCGCTAATGGGGCCAGCCGGTCGATCGCCCGGATGACTTCGGGATTCACCAGGGCCGGCGCTTTGAAACGTTCCCCACCGTGGACCACCCGGTGGCCGGTGGCATCAATGGTTCGGCCGTTGAGGACTTCGTCGAGCTCTTTGGCGACCACATCTAAGGCTTGAGTGTGGTTGGCGATGCCAGAACCGGTCACACCGATGCGTTCGACCAGGCCGGAGGCCTGAACCGGATCCCCTGTATCGGTACCGTCATCGTTGAGTTCGCGCAGCTGGTACTTCAACGACGACGACCCCGAATTAATCACCAAAATGAGCATGCTGTTCCTTGTCTTGTCTGTGGACGACTTGTGTTAGTTCGCCTGGGCCTGGATGGCGGTAATGGCCACCGTGTTGACGATGTCATCCACGGTCGTGCCGCGCGACAGATCGTTGACGGGCTTATTCAACCCCTGCAGTACCGGGCCAACCGCAACCGCGCCGGCCGACTGTTGGACGGCCTTATAGGTGTTGTTGCCCGTGTTCAGGTCCGGGAAGATAAACACCGACGCGTTCCCCGCGACCTCGGATTCGGGCATTTTCGAGGCGGCCACCGAGGCCGAGACCGCAGCATCGTATTGCAGCGGGCCGTCGACCTTCAGCTCGGGGTTGGCTTCTTTGACCAGCCGGGTGGCTTCGCGGACTTTATCGACGGCTTCGCCGGCACCGGACTCGCCGGTCGAATAGGACAGCATCGCGACTCGAGGGTCGACATCGAATTGCTGGGCGGTCTGGGCCGAAGCGGCCGCAATATCGGCCAGTTGTTCAGCATTCGGGTCGGTGTTGACCGCACAGTCCCCATAGACCAGGGCGCGGTCGGGCAGCAGCATGAAAAACACCGACGACACAATTTTGGTGCCGGGTTTGGTTTTGACGAACTCTAGCGCCGGCCGGATTGTGTGAGCGGTGGTGCCCACAGCACCGGCGACCATCCCGTCGACGTGGCCCTGTTGGACCATCATGGTGCCAAAGTAGACGGGATCCAGCATCATCTCACGAGCGAAAGCAAGCTCCACGCCACGGTGGGCTCGCGCTTCGGCATAGGCTTGGGCATAAGCTTCCCGGTCCGGGGACTCAGTCGGATTGATCAGGTCAATGCCGGCCAGATCCACACCCAAAGTCGAGGCGCTCTCCTGGATCTCGTCGACATCCCCCAGAATGGTCAGATCGCACACCCCGCGGCGGCGCAGTATTTCGGCGGCTCGCAGGATGCGTTCGTCTCGGCCCTCTGGCAGCACGATGCGCTTGCGATCGGCAGAGGCGCGTGCGGTCAGCTGGTGTAAAAATCGCACCGGCGTCATCGCAGCGGGCTGCGCGAGTTTAATCCGACCTAAGAGTTCTTCTTCATCAACGTGGCGGTTCCAGGCCCCCAACACGGCTGCGGTCTTGCGGGGTTGGGCAGCCGACAGGCTCGCGGGTACGGCGGCTACGTTGCGGGCCATCGTGAACGTATCGGAAAAGGACACGAACACCGGAAAGGGCGCGTCGGCATAGAGCCGCTGAATCATCGGGTTGGGTTCGATGCCGTTGGTCAGGATCATGCCGGCGGCGACCGGGAAGTCGGCGGTCCGGGCCGCGGCCAAGGTTGCCAACACAGCGTCGGAGCGGTCGCCCGAAACGATCACCAGGGCACCTTCATTGAGGACCTGCAGGAAGTTGCCGCCCTCCATGGACACGGCTTTGACTTCGGAGACGTCACGGTCCAGTTGTTCAGAACCGGCCACCCAGTCAAGGCTCAAACTCGCGGCGACTTCGCCGACGGTAGGGTAGCGGAGCTCTTCGAGTTCCGGGATGATGTAGACCTTGCGCTGATAGGTGCCCGGCTGGATGGTCGCGGCCATCTCCTCGAGCAGGTCGGGGTCAGCACGGTTGACCACAATGGACAGCAGCTCGGAGCCGGCATCGCGCAGATTCGAACGGGTCAGCTCGACCGCATCAGACGTCTCTTGGGCGGTCAGTCCCTGGGCCGAGACCACGGCTAGCACCGGGGCATTGAAATGCAGCGCCAGATCAGTGTCGATTTCGCGTTCAAACCCGGTATCGCCATTCAGGAGGTCAGTACCTTCAATCACCACGGCGTCGACATGAGCGGCAAGCTGTTCGTAGGCGACCACCAGTTCGGCATAGAGCTGGTCTTGGTCACCCGAGGTAATCATCGAGCGCGCATACGCATCGGTCACCCCACCGACCGCGGTGGTCGCATCCAGGTTCAGCGTTTCTCGCATGAGCTGGACCATCGGATCATCGTCGACCGAGTCACCGGGCACAATGGGCCGGAAATACCCAACCCGACCGGTGTGGCGATGCAGAGCATCCATCAGGCCCATGGATACCAGCGTTTTCCCCGCCCGAACCGTGGTAGTTGTGATGTAAATTCCCTGCGCCATCTTCACGTCCCTTTCGCACCAATAATCTCTTTCACCCCGTACAACTATAGTCCTCGAGCCTGCTCATGGTGCCGTATTCCTACGACGCAAACTCCATAAGCGGAGCCGGTACGGGTATTTGTAACGCTGGTTACACTGGGGGCATGGATGACGAGAATTCGCCCCGGGGAGCGCCTCGAGAGCCGGAACCACACCTCAGGATCGACGACGACGGCGAACTGTGGTTCCGTGACGAGCACGGGCAATGGCACAAACACGAGTGGGAAAGCACCGGGGATCCCGAGCTAGATGCGATCTGGGCGATGCCGGCTGGTGAAGTAGAGCGGATCGCCAACGACGAAGCAGACCCACTGCACGAGAAGGCTCAGCAAGTGCAATACGAGGCTGCCGAACCAGTGCGAAAACTGCTCGAAACTGTGGCCCATCCGTGGAGCGACACAATCCGCGCATCCTCGTGGACCTTGACGGGGTTGCGCCTCGATGATGCCTGGGCAAACCACGGTGCGCAGCCTGAGTTCTTTGGGACTGAGCCGGGTTCTCCGGAGGCTGTTCAAGAGCCCACGATGGCCCAGCTGTTGAGCATCTGGCAAGCGACGCTAGAAGAGCACCGGCGGGCCAATGAATACTGGAAACAGTTCATCGCTGCGACGGAAGCCTCCGGGAAGCGCGCCAATCAGAATGCTGTAGAAGCAAATGCATTATCTGCCGATGCGAATAAAATTGCTAGACGGAGTTTGTGGGTTGCGGGGTTCGCCGCGTTGATCTCGGTGGTGTCTGCCATTGCGGCTGTCGTCAGCGCTATGCCATGAACGGTGGCCTATTAGGATGGAACCATGATCTTAGCTTTCTCCATTTCAGTATCCGGCGTCGGCGAGCTCGGTGAACACGCCGCAGCCAATAGTCCAGAAGATGCCCAAACCGGTTCGGTCGCCCGCGCAGTGGCAGCCGCCTACGACGTGGTGCGCAATTCTGGGCTGCCGCATCGACTGTCGTCCATGTTCACCGAAATTGAAGGTGAATGGGACGAGGTCATGGGCGTGCTAAAAGACTGCGTCGACGCGGTAGCTCCCTATGGCGCGCGCATCTCGATTACCATGAAGGCTGACATCCGAGACGCAAAGCCCAACCAGCTGGACGCTAAAATCGATCGCGTCAACCAGCTGCTCGACGACTAAGCATTCTCGTGATCTGGCCGTTTAACCACAAAACCACCACGGAAACCGGCGCCGAATACTACATTCGAGACGCCGCGATAGCCGACGTCAAAACACTGGTCGATTTCAAACACCGTATCTGGCGCGAGATGTTCGGCCACCTCAAAGAGGAAGCATTTTTCACCCAAGCGGAAGCAACCACGGACGAACAGGTGAAGTTCTGGCGGTCTAGGATCTCCCGGGGCGACACGGTATGGATGGCCGAAGATCTGCGCGATCGCCTGGTCGGCACCATTCATGCCACGACCAAACACAGTGACCACACCGCGGAGTTTGTTACGGCGCATGCGTTCGGCGAGATCCACGAGTTGCGGTACTTCTACTTAGCCGATGCCGCAGCCCAGACGAATATCGGTACCGAACTCATTCGTGTCGCGACCCGTGATCAACCTGCTATCACTTGGCTGATGGGCCGCGCCCCGCTGGCGGAAGAAAGCCTTCGCCAGGCTGGCTTTGCACCACGCGGTGAACCTGTGAAACCCAGCGACGAACCGTGGAAGGGCGTCCCGCGGCAGGCTATGGTACGACAATGAGCAAGCAACGTCGCAACCAGAACCGGTCTGCCGTCAACATCGAACCGGGCATTTATGAGATTGACTCGGGGACCGCAGAGATTAAGCCCGACCCATTCACCCCGGGGGCCTGGGTGTTGCTGCTCAATGGCGTGGAGTCATCGCAGTTGATACCGGACGAACCGCAGCGGCTGGGGTTTGAATACATGCGCTGGATGGCGATCGCGCTGGGCTTTCGATATCCGCAGGATGCCCGGCTGCGCTTCTTGCACCTTGGCGGTGGGGGCGCGACTATGGCCCGGTGGGGTGCCGATCGCTACCCGAACTCGCGACACACCACCGTCGAATATGATGCCAAACTCACCGAACTGGCCCGCGATAACTTTGGCCTGCCGCGCGCTCCGATCGTCAAAATGCGCGTTGGCGAAGCCGGTAGGGTACTGGCCGAGACCAGACCGGAGAGCTGGGACGTCATCATCCGCGACGTTTTTATTGGCACATCCCGCGGAGACCACATCACACCAATGCATCTGACAGGGCTAGAAGCAGCCGAAACCGCGGCTCGTGCTGTCGGTGTCAACGGCGCCTATGTGATCAACTACGGGGGCTCACCGAACCTCGCGCCGGCCCGAGCCGAAGCCGCAGCACTGGCACAAGCCTTTGAACACGTCACGCTGATCTCGGACGCAACAATGTTCAAGGGACGCCGCCGCGGCAACATCGTGATGGTTGCGACCCAAACGCCGCTGGCCAATCCTGATTTAGGTGGGCTGGACGCCTTTAATGCTGCATTGCGAGCCGAGCCATTGCCCGCTCAAGCCAAATACGGAACCGCCACCACGAACTTCATCGCGGGTACTCCGCCCAGTCTTGCACCATTGCTCTGGCAAGAACCTCTTTAAACCCAGTATCCGAGGTCACTTCGGAGTTAGAATGGATCCATCATCTTCGCAACCGATCCTCGGAAGCGAACTCGACCGTACGGAGGGGATCTGCCATGACCGACCAATTCCATGACCCAGCAAAAAAGGTGAA
>CALBOC010000279.1 GCA_937896705.1 uncultured Micrococcaceae bacterium
TTGCTGCGGGCGACAGTTGATAATTTCAATTGGCAAGACGAGCGTTTTACTGCTTCCGATGTTCTCGCCTCTCCAGAGATGGTTTACTACACGGAGTTGTTCCCTCAACGGGGTGACTTCGGTTTCGTAGCGTTGCAGGACGACACACCAGTGGGTGCCGCCTGGGCACTGTTTCTGCCACCTAATGCTCCGGGATGGGGCTTTGTTAGTGATGAGATCCCTGAAGTCAGCGTATGGGTGGCGCAGTCGTATCGCCGCCAAGGTATTGGTCGGGCTTTAATGCACGCCATCCAACACGGCGCGCGGTTCCGGGATTTGCCCGGTTTGAGCTTGTCAGTGGAGGCAAGCAACCCGGCGAAAGAACTGTACCGCAGCGAGGGCTTTGTCGACGTCGAAGGCAAGGAAGACCACGGCGTAATGTTGTGGCGCAGAACCTAAGGTGCTGGCCGCTAGCGCCCGTATCGCATGTACACGGTGCCGTTCGCAAACGTCCTGGTATCCTCGAGCTTGAGTTTGCGATACGCTCCGTCGGGTAAAGCTTTACGTCCGCCACCAAGCACGACCGGGATGACGAAAAACTCGAACTGGTCGACCAGGCACGCCCGGATGGCTTCGGCCGCGGTAGTGGGTCCAAAGATCTCGACCACGCCATCAGTGGCAGCGACAATACGACGGATGTCTGCGAGGCATAGATCGCGTTGTAGATGGTCCCGATGAGATCTCAATTCGCTCGCCGCAAGGGTGGAAGACACAACGATCTTCTTGACATCTTGCCAGTATTGCGCGAAGTTCAATTCGGGTTCGGTCATTTCGGCACGCTGGGCGGGATCTTCCCAGTACTGCATTAAGTGGTATGTTCTACGCCCTAGAATCTCAGTGGTCACGCCTGAGAGGCGTTCTAGGTGCAGCGCGAAGACGTCCTCGGTCGGGGCGGCCCACTGAAAATCACCGGCACTGTCAGCGATATACCCATCGAGCGAGATTGTTGCGGCGTAATTCAACATCCCCATAGCTGCCGTCCTTTCCGACTGTGCAGCATCTTGGAGCAAAGTGTACAGCTGATTTCCAGGTTTGGGGAGGGTGATCTTCACAGGTGGAGTCGTTTGGCCAGCTCATGGCGCACTTCAGCCCCGCGATACACCTGCATCGTCACAAGGGCGATGATACTGATAGCAGCGCAAATGGCCGAGGGTAACGGTTGCGAAACCCACCCGAACACGAGAAACACAATCGGGGTCAGACCTAACAGGACGGTCAGCCCGCTGTAGACGATGTACTCCCCTACCTCCATGCGCATCACTCTGACGGTGATCACTAGCGCCACAATAGAAGCGGCCAGGACAATAGGGACGGCATAGTCCAGTGACCAGCCGTGCCAATCGGTCAGATAATCCCAGTAGACACAGACCAGCCCGACCACAAGGTTCAGGTACACGATATTTTTCGCCACATTGCGGCGCTTTCGTACGGCGAATAAGACCACTAACCACATCGCGGTGATCCCTAACCAGAGCGATCGGAGGATGCCGATATCAGCATCATCTGCGTCGAAAAACAGTTGGGCGGCAAACGATCCGAGAATCACCACAATGGAACTCAAAAAAAGGATCTTGAGGATCCGTCGTCGAGAGAAACTCAGCGGCACATCAGGAAAGCCACTGGGTGAGGGCTGGCCGGTGGTTGGTGTGGCACACAGCGGACAGTGAGACCAGGTGCCGGCAATATCGGCCTGACAGTCAACGCAGCGTTTCATGACTGGGACTCTGAGGTCGGGGTCAGTTCTTCTTCGGTGACGCGAGTGGCATCGACGGTCACGTGAATGTCGTGGTCCGTCAGGGTGCGCACAAAATGCCGAATATGATCCATTTCGACAAACGGCGAGGTGAAGCTGACGTTCAAATACCCAGCGTGTGACATGACGCAGATCTGGGGCCGGACCGCTGAGACGTGGAACCCCATGCGACCGACGTGCTCCTCTGCAGGCTTTGGTAGCGTGACGCGCCCCAGGTTCGACACCGAGACACTCAAGCCTCGATTATTGACCCAGTTGATGCCCCGCAGGATCGTGTCTTTCAGGGGTCTGGGCACGATTCGCAGGAGCGGCGAGCGTTCGAATTTGGCGAAGCGGCGCAGCTTTTTATCGAGCGCTTCGGGGGTGGCCTGCGGCCGGAATTGATGATCCAGATTGCGACCGACCGAACCGATATCGTCATCACCCTTGCCGTAGGTGTGCTCCACCCGAACGGTAGCGAAAAAGTTTCGCGGTGAGACCGACGGGAAGAACTGGCGCAGGTTCACCGGGACGGTTGCGGCAAGCGTCTGCGACTTGCCTAATCCCCCGGAGGAGCTGCGAATGGCTTCAAAAAACAATGCGGTTAGATACATCGTCAGCGAGATACCTTCGGCACGCGCCAGGGCCAGCACATCTTGGGCGGACATGGTGACCTCCACGGCACGAGTCCGGTAATCCGGGGTCGGTGTCCCACTGACGCGAAAGGCTTTCTGCGGTCGGGGCAGGTTGTCTTTGTCGTGATTTTGGGTGGGAGGTGTCGCCGGATGGAAATACTGGGCGAAACTGTCTCCCGTGAGTCCACGTGC
Organism: uncultured Micrococcaceae bacterium; assembly: GCA_937896705.1. Classification (GTDB taxonomy): domain Bacteria; phylum Actinomycetota; class Actinomycetes; order Actinomycetales; family Micrococcaceae; genus Yaniella. The sequence continues at coordinate 2,599 of CALBOC010000279.1, forward strand.
CAGGGCTGCCTCGTGGGCTCCGGGTTGTGCGGTGAGCTCAGCCGTGGAGGTGTCTTCGAGTGCCTGGTGTCCAGGATGACGCAGCCGCAGGTATGCGCTGATCAGATCGGTCAAAAACCATAGAGCACCGGTGCCGTCGGACAGCGCGTGGAAGACCTCAAGGCTGATGCGCTCGCGATAATAGACCACCCGGAATAACAGGCCCGCGCGGTTGGCATCATAGATCGGTGCGCAGGTGTATTTGGTGTCCTCGGTGACGGTTGGGCGGAGATCGCTATCTTGCAGGTAGTACCAAAAGATCGCTCGGCGCAGCACCGCGTGGTAGAGATGATAGCGGTCGTAGGTGGTGTCCAGGGCGGCTTGCAGTAACGCCGGGTCGACTTGGTGGTCCAGGTCTGCGCTGACCCGAAACACTTTTGGGTCAGTTTCACTGCGTGCGGCTAAGAAAATATTTGATGCGTTATCGAGTCGCACCCACGTGCGCCGGGTCATGGTGTGACCTCCGAGTGTGCGGGGTGTTTATCCAGAAACGTATTGATCACCTCATAGGCCTCCCGGACCGACCGCGAGATCCGGGGCAGCGCGATGAACCCGTGGAGCGCTTCATCCACTCGATGGATCGTGACATCATTACCGGCTTGTCGTAGGGACCGACCGTAGTCTTCGGCTTCATCGCACAGCAAGTCCAGTTCAGCGGTGATAATCAGCGTTTGCGGTTGGTCGCTGAAGTTCTGAGTCATCAATGGCGCCACCTTCCAGTCTCGTCGCTGCTCCTCGTCCGGGACATAGAGCTCAAAGTACGCTTGGATTTCTGCGGCGGTCAACCGGTATTCGGTGCCATGGGCTCGCACCGACTCATACGGGGAGGTTTCCAGCTTGTGGTCCCAGTGCGTGACGGGATACAACAAAATTTGGCGACTGGGTAGGGTGAGCCCTTGTTCGCGCAGCATCAGTGAGATCACCGCGGCGAGGTTACCGCCCGCCGAATCCCCAATGAGCACAATGTTGGCCGGGTCTTCAATTCCAGCGGGAGTTGGATCGGCGAGCAGATCGCGGGCCACCTGGTAGCAATCCTGCAAGCCTGCCGGAAACGGGTGTTCCGGGGCGAGCCGGTAATCCACCGCAACGACCACGCATCCGGTCAGGTCCGCCATCCGGCTGCAGGTGGGCGTGTAACTGTCGATATCGCCCGTGACCCACCCGCCGCCGTGAAAGAACAGCAGCACATCATCGCGGAGGCGTACCTTCGGGTGGAATACTCGCACTGGAATGTCATGGGTTCCATCATCGGATGGGACGTGGTGATCCGTCGCTCTGGTGACCGAACGGGTGGGGGCGGTTAGACGCCGTTGGAGCCGCCGGACCTTTTCGTAATCTTCACGCATATCGATCCGAGGCGCAGCAAACAGACTCAGCACCGAACGCGCAAACCGGCTGACTGGCGAGCGCTGGCGAGCTGGGTCCTCTTCCTCACCTGGGTCCGCAGGCCTCCGCATAGTACCGTTCCTTCCCCGGGATACAGAACTCACCCCAGACGCTCTGGTGGTGACCTCAAACCGCCAGTCTACGACATCATGGGGTACGACCCGGGTGAAAATCCTTGTACCCATAGTCAGTTGACCCGTGATCCACTACGCTAAGTTATATGACTGTCCCCATCCCTACCGGTCGAATCGTTTCGGCTGGAAAGGGTTGTAATCTGGTGTTGCCCCGGTCGCTGCCGGTGGCTCTCAATGACGCCTGGACGCACATCTCGGACCCGCAATCGACCGCTCGCTGGATCGGCACCTGGCAGGGGAACGGTGCGATCGGTGAAACGGCGCAGCTTCAACTTGG
>CALBOC010000280.1 GCA_937896705.1 uncultured Micrococcaceae bacterium
GCCAGCACGACGCCGGCCAGTGGGCGCTGTTTGGTGACTCGACCGGTTACGTAGCCGCCGAGCATCCCGGTGACCACGAGTCCTGCAGTTGGTTCAGGGGTGTTTTCAGCCATTCAAGGTCCTTTCATGTGCTGGGAGACCGGAAGTTAGTCCAGGCCCAGATCGTTTTTCGAAAACGCGTAGAGGTAGGGCACGCCGGCCTGTTCGGCGACGTGTTCGGCCGCACCGGTGTCCCGGTCGACAATCACAGCGACCGCTTGGATGTCACCGCCGGCTTTGCGCACACCTTCGACCGCGGTCAGAGCAGACCCGCCGGTCGTGGAGGTGTCTTCTAGGATGACTACTTTGCGCCCGTCAACCGAGGGGCCTTCTACCTGGCGGGACATGCCGTGAGCTTTTTGTTCTTTCCGGACCACGAAGGCATCAATATTGCGGTCCCCGGCCGCGTGCATCACCGCGGTTGCCACCGGGTCGGCACCCATGGTCAGCCCCCCGGCGGCTTCAAAAGAAATGCCAGCATCATCCAATAATCCCAACATCACACGCCCAACGAGCGGGGCGGCCTCGTGGTGCAAGGTGATGCGACGAAGGTCAATGTAGTAGTCAGCTTCTTTACCTGAGGAGAGCGTGACTTTGCCGTGGACCACGGCCAGTTCACGGATGAGCTCGGCAAGCCGCGCGCGGTTGGCGTCTAGATCATGGGTCATGGCCTCCATCCTACGACGCCCGATACCCCTCTTCCTCTTAGGTTGCATTCACCAACCGCTCACACCGGCTCGGGTACAGTACGGAATAGTAGTTTTACCGACATTCACGAAAAGGAACCTTCATGTCGATCAAATCCTTGGGCAAAATCGCAGCCATCGCCGCCGTTGCGGGTCTTAGCTTGACCGCATGTGCTGATGGCGCGGCCAACGATGCACGTCAGCAGGAAGAAACCTGTGGCCTGCTGCAGGCGGCATCTACCAAAGCCACCGAAGCAGTCAGCGGTATTCGCGAAGCTTCCGGCGGGGATTCGCGCGCTGCGTTCCAGGTCGAGTCTGCTGCCCTAGATTTGCGCCAGCACTCCTTTGAGCGCGACGGTGAACTGCGCAACGCGCTTCAGGTCCAGGCTGCTCAGTTCGACGACATGGCCGAAACTCTCAACGAAGACGTCTCGACCCTCCAAGACAGTGACCCCACCGGTATCGAAGTTGACGGCATGAGCTTTGAAGAGGCCAGCGGGGTTATTGGTGCCTACTGTGGTCCAGTCTTTGGTCAGCAGCAGGGCGGCCTCTAATTCGCCGGCTCGCGCTGCCGGTACTCGGCAGTTTCCTGCTCGTTGGCTGTGGTGATGCCGCAGCCAACGACACGTGCTCTGAACTCCAAGAATATGAACAGCGCATTATCGAAGCTGACCCCGAAGACGACAATACGTCGAATGTGTTGGCTGCCACCTACGACGACGTCAGCGCCCTGGCTGAGCACAGTGAAGGCGAACTTGGCGAAGCGCTAACCCGACTCCAACCGCTTCTCAATAAACTCAAAGCGTTGACCGGCAACGACGAAGAGGCCGCGCTGCAAGCCAAAGAAGAACTCGCAGCGCTGTCGGAAGCAGAGATTCAACAAATCGACGAGGCCGCAGATTTCGTGAATGAGACCTGCGAGCTCACAGTATTGCTGTAGAAGTTGTCGCTAGAGCTTTAGCTCAGCTGTAAATCCGTGATGCAGGTAGCTGCTTCAGCATCCGTAGCGAACTCAGTGCTACCGGTCATGTCCTCGTAGCCGATCTCGATCGTGCCGCTGGTCCCGGTTGGCACCCACACTCCCACGAACCCGTTATCGAAGGTGGCGCGCTGCTCATCGACCAGCACGTCACCGGAATGATCGGTGATGGTCACCTGAACTTCTTCTTCACTGAGTTCACCAACACAGGTGGTCAGGCTGTGGTAATAGCATTCGTGGGTCTGCTCCACGAATGGTGCGATCGACAAATAGAAAGAGTCTTCAGGCAGCTCCAGGGCCAGCTCCTCCGTCTCAGAGCTCAGGACCAATCGATCAGGCAGTACTGAAGCAATCAACTCAGTGGATCGTTCTGCAAGTGGCACCCGATCAAGCTGATCAATAATTTCCACCGCATTCATATCTTCCAGCCCGTGGGTTGCCAGGAGATCCTGATGGGAGGACTCCACTTCAGCAGAAGACTGATCGCTACTATCAGCACAACCGGTGAATAACAGACCGGCTACAAATAATGCACCGACGCTACGCAGGGTTCGTTTCCCCAAGGAGGCCTCCAGAATGACAAGATGGTTCTCGCAACGCGCTTTATTCTACGGCCATTTCCTCTGCGCTCCAGCTGCTAGTCCCTCGGTTTCGCCGCTGTCATAAAACTCATGGAACCCCTACACCCCGACACCGTACAATGAGACGCACTTAACATCTTCTTCGATAAGAGTCCTCATGAAAGTACTCATTTCGGGCGCCGGGATCGCAGGAACGACGCTGGCCTATTGGCTACAACAAGCCGGTCACGACCCCACGCTGGTTGAACGTGCCCCGCGGTTACGTCAGGGTGGTTATCTCATTGATTTCTGGGGCGCCGGGTACGAAGTGGCCGAACGAATGGGCATCCTGGGTTGTCTCCATGAAGTCGGCTATCACATAGAAGCATTGCGCGAAGTATCCCGACGGGGCCGACAAATAGCCCGCCTCGATCCCCGCAGTCTGCTCGGTCCCATCGGTGACCGTTTCATTAGCATTGCACGCGCTGATCTAGCAGCCGCTATCTTTGAAACCCTCCAGGATGTTGAAACTATTTTTGGTGATTCCGTGGCGGCGCTCGACGACAGCGAGGAGGGTGTTCAGGTCACCTTCACCAGTGGGCGCACCCGCCAGTTTGATCTTGTGGTCGGGGCAGACGGACTACATTCGCGGGTACGTCGGCTGGTGTTTGGTCCCGAAGACCAGTTCGAAAAGGACCTCGGGTTTAGCGTCGCGGCCTTTGACGTGGAAGGGTATGAGCCGCGTGAAGAACTCGTGGCCACCACCCACACGGAAGTCGGCGCCCAAACGCTGCGGTTTACTCTTCGTGACGGGGCGACGATGTTTTTCTTCACCTTTCGCCATGACGGCCCCGTCCCCGACGATGTGGACGCTCAGCAACAGCTTCTGCTCGAGCAGCTGCGCGACGTGGGTTGGGAAGTGCCGCAAATCCTAACCCGACTGCCTGAGGCGCGCACCTTTTATCTCGACAAGGCCAGCCAGATCCGAATGCCCACCTGGTCGCAAGGTCGTGTCGTGCTGGTTGGTGATGCGGCCGCCTGCCCGTCACTGCTGGCTGGTCAAGGGGCGGCACTGGCTATGGTGCAGGCGTATGTACTCGCGGCCGAGCTCGGCCACAAGGATCCCGATTTTGCTGCGGCTTTCGAATCCTATGAGCGCCAATTATCCCCGATGGTACGAGACAAACAGGACGCAGCCCTGGCTACTGCTACTGTCTTCGCGCCGCGGGACAGACGGCAGCTGCTGTTCCGCAACAGCATGTTCAAACTCATGTCGATGCCCTTCGTCAGCCAACTAGTAACCGGACGAGTCTTACAGGATCCGATCGAGTTGCCTCCTCCCCCGCAAGCGTGAGCTCAGGAACGGCTTCGGCGACCGGCTTACGGAAGTAACCGACCCCAATAGAATGCCCACGGGATAAAGACCACCCCGGCAATCAGCAGCACTACGACAGATGTCGGGATATGGTCCGTGGTGGCGCGTGGCCGCACTATTCGAACGGCTAAGAGCACTACCAATACCACCGTGAGCACCGCGAGCGCTAAGGACAAACCGTTGTGATCCCACGACCTAGTCACTGCTTTGGAGCCATCGGTGTTATCTGTCCCCTCCGGGGGTCGTCGACGTGTTCGTAACCACGTGACAAGCTTTGCTGCCGGGTAGATGACAAACCCCGCGCCCAAGATAATTAGCACGACCAGGTGCACCCATTCCGATTCCCACCACGCTAACGGTGCCAATGGTGTTGAGATACGTGCCTGCTCCGGGAAATCATCGCGCACCTCGAATGGCTCGGCAGTCGGGGCAACCTCGTCAACCCAGGTGGTCACGAGTTCTGGATACTCAGGTGCGAATTCGCTGCGGGGTGCCTCGCTCAGGCGTGCAATATTGAGGTCATGATCAGCGTCCGGCAGCAGTCGCAGGGAAAGCGGCGAGCTGGGGTCGATGGACTGGGCCATGATGCGTGCGCTTTCTGTCGGTGGCGCCGTCTGATCATGGCGCCCCACAGTGCCGTTTTCACGGCGGCAACGGCGTCCTGGGCTAGCAACTCATAAGAGCGTTCGAATTCGGAGTAGCCTTCTTGACGTTTGTCGTAGATCAGGGTGGCGACACCCAACTCGGCGAAAGCTTCAGCATGTGCGCGAACCGATGCTTGAGTATGCGGTCC
>CALBOC010000281.1 GCA_937896705.1 uncultured Micrococcaceae bacterium
AACGTCTTGGATTGCAGGTCAAGAACACCATTTAACTTGGACGCTGACACGCGTCTTCTTAGGGAGCGATCATCATGGATTGGCGCAGTCGAGCAGCCTGTCTGGACAAGGACCCGGAGCTATTTTTCCCAGTGGGAAACACCGGCCCTGCGTTACTGCAGATTGAGGAAGCCAAAGCAATTTGCCGGACCTGTCCAGTGCAGGAAGTTTGCCTCCAGTGGGCCATCGAATCCGGTCAAGACTCCGGTGTTTGGGGTGGCATGAGTGAAGACGAACGCCGCGCCCTGAAACGCCGGAAAGCGCGCGCACGTCGCGCTTCATAATTACAGACGTTCAATTGTGGTGTTGCATCAGCTGGTGCAACACCACAATTGTTTAATGGTCCAACGGGATTTGGATGATAGCTCGAGTGCCTGCTGCTCCATATTGGTCTGATCGTTGACGTTCCCAAGTGATCGTTCCTCGCAAATCTGATTCAACCAGTGTTCGAATAATTTGGGTCCCTAAACCGCCACCAAAGACGGCCAGTGCCGCTGAATCGCTTGGGATTCCTTCATCAATGACCTCGACGCGCAAATATGGGTGGGGTTCACCGACCCGTTGCAGACGTTTGGTCAACAACTTGATCGTCCCTCCGGTGGCAGCCGTGCCGTGTTCAGCTGCATTCGTTGCCAGCTCGTTGATGACCAACGCTAGGGGTGTGGCCAGCTGTCCCGGTAATTCGCCGAAGCTGCCTTCGAGCTGCGTGTTGATCGGTCGGTCTTCCGCGGCGATCTCCACAGCCATGATGAACTGCCGGTGCAAAAGGTCATCCATGTCTACCGTGGAGTCCATGGTCTGAGACAGCGTCTCATGGACTAAAGCGATCGCATCCACCCGTGCCATGGCCTGCAGGAGCGCTTGGCGAGCGCTTTCAGACTGCATTCGGCGAGACTGCATGCGAAGGAGCGAGCCCACCGTCTGGAGGTTATTTTTTACCCGATGATGAATTTCTCGGATAGTCGCGTCTTTGCTGATTAATTGCTCATCTCGGCGGCGAATCTCTGTGATGTCCCGCAATAAGACCAGCGCTGCGAAGCGCTCCCCTGCCGGGTTCACAAGCGGAATTGATCTTGCGGAGAGAACTATTTTGCGCGTTTCGATATCGACTCGAGCGGATTGCCGACCGAACAGCACGGTTGGCATGAGTTCGTCGATGGGAGTTCCCGGGTCCAACTGGTTCGTCACCAAGCGGGACAATTGACGACCATCCACGGCCTCGCGGATGCCGAGCTTCCGAAAAGCTGAGGTGGCGTTCGGTGAGGCGTAAGTGACCAACCCGTGTGCATCTATGCGCACCAAGCCGTCGCCGACCCGCGGATTGCCATGACTGGTCGACGAAGCTTTAGAGTCCTGGGCTGGCCAGGCACTATTCGACATCATGACCAACAGGTCGTGCGCGGACTGGCGGTACACCTCTTCGAGTCTTGACGCGTGCCGCTGTGATACCAGGTTCTGGTGAACGGTTACTACCGCGAGCGTTGTCTCAGCCGAGGTAACAGGCCACGCAGACACTCCCGGTGGACCGCTGGGATAGTCGCCGTCGACAGCTACCGGCGTATGGGTACCGAACACCTGCTGCAATAAGCCAATGATATTGTTCGGGGCTGTTATTCCCATCATGTCTTGCGGCAGTGTGGTTTGAGCTGTGACCGGCCGGGCTTGGGCGTGGGCGATGAAGGTAGCGTCTTGCGGGTACCACAACACCAGATCACAAAATGATAGATCGGCGATGATCTGCCATTCGGCGGTCAACAGCTCAAGCTGAGCTCGATGGTCTTCGGGTATAGAAGACCCGGAAGTCGAAGAGTGCATGGTTGTAGCGTAGTCCTGACTTCCGGGTTTTGCGAAGTGCTGTCGCTCCTACAGAATCAGCGTCCGGAGCCGACGGAACACGACGGTGAGCATCGACAGATCCGTGTACCCGGTCGCAGCGGCCTGGGCCTTGAGCTGTTCCGAGACTCCATCTAAGAAACTCCTGACCCTCGTCACGCGGCGGAAATGATCAGCTTCCCAGTGCCTGATGGCCTCGACTGGGCTGAGTCCTTCACTACCTTGGGTCGCTAGCACCTCTTCGGTGAGCTCGGTCAACCAAGAGTACAGATCTTCTCGCATAGAAACCCGAGACAGCGAATCCCACCGGGTCCGTCGTGACAGGCCACTTACCAGCTCCAGAAGTTGGCTGACGTTGAACTCGTCGTGCAGGGCAAAGAATACCCCAATAACGCGCGTGGGTTCCATATCAAGACGGGCCGCCAGATCCACAATGTCCATCAGGGAATAGGCTTCGAACATTCGTGCCGTCCGAACGGCCAACTGCGGTGGGAACCCGGCCTCGATGAAGCGATCGCGATCAGTTTCGAATCGTTTTTTGGTATCCCCGATGAAAGCCGCTGAAATCTTCGGGATAAGTTCAACGACCTGATCCTTGTATGCGCTGATACGTTGGTTCATCATCAGATCGGCACGCTGGTGATGAATGATCCAGCGGGTCAAGCGATCGCTGAGACGCCGCAACCGATAACCGGATTCCCAACGCACCGAGGCATCCATGGTCTTGGGCAGTGCATCGAGGTCTTCGCGGTATTCGTCGACCTCGTAGATAGCTTGGGCTGCCAAGAAGGATTCGACGACCGTGTGGGTATCTGCTCCGGTTTCTTCCTGCGCCCGGAACACGGTGGTAATGCCGCCGGTATCTACGACGTAGTTTGCCACCATCATGGCGATGATCTCGCGGGCCAGCGGGTGTTCAAATACCGTGCTCCCCGCCTTGTCGCGCAGCGTTTTCGGGAAGTAGGCACACAGCCAGTCGCGAAACCACTCGTCATCGACCATGTCTGAATCCAGGAGATCTTGCATCAGCTGGATCTTGGTGTAGGAGGCTAAAACGGCTAATTCGGGCGTGACGAACCCTCGACCATCACGCATCCGTTGACGCACTTCCTCTTCGGAAGGCAAGGATTCCTGTTCTCGGTCCAAGCCGGCGTGTTCTTCCAACCATGCGGTGTGTCGAATGAGCGTCGGCGTCCAGTCTTCATCAAGGTCTTCTTCTAATCGTAGTAACGCGTTCTGGTTGACGTTCGTGGCCAGCACGAGGTCTGCCACTTCATCGGTCATCGACAACAGCAGCTCTGTGCGTTCTTCGGGTGCAATCAGGTTCTGTGCCAGCATCGCATCGATCAGGATTTTAATATTGACCTCATGGTCTGATGCGTCTACGCCACCTGAGTTATCAATGGCATCCATATTGAGCCGAACGCCGTGCAGAGCTGCCTCCACGCGACCCGCTTGAGTCGCACCGAGGTTGCCACCTTCACCGACGACGCGCGCCTGAAGTTCTCGTCCGTCAATGCGAATCGAGTCATTTGCCCGATCGCCAACATCGTCGTGGGTCTCGTCCGAAGCCTTAATGTACGTACCGATCCCCCCGTTGTAGATGAGGTCGACCGGAGCTTGAAGGAGAGCCTTGATGAGTTCATTGGGCGTCATCTCGGTCACGTTGGCACCGATATCAAATGCCTGACGCATTTCTTCGGTGATATCGATCGAGCGTGCGGTGCGATCAAAGACTCCCCCACCCGCGGAGATCAAGTCGGGATCGTAATCGGCCCATGTAGACCGTGGCGTGTTGTAGAGGCGCTCGCGCTCCTCGAAAGACGCCTCCGGTTCGGGATTCGGGTCAACGAAGATGTGTAGATGGTTGAACGCAGCCAGCAGCTTGGTGTGTCGGGAACGGCGCATCCCGTTGCCAAATACGTCCCCCGACATGTCGCCGATTCCCACCACCGTGAAGGGCTCGTTTTCGACATCCATACCGAGCATGCCAAAGTGGGATTTGACGGATTCCCATGCACCACGGGCTGTGATCCCCATGCCTTTATGGTCGTACCCGACGGAGCCTCCCGAGGCGAAGGCGTCACCGAGCCAGTGATCATATTCGGCGGCAATCTCATTGGCTGTATCGGAGAATCCTGCGGTGCCTTTATCCGCTGCCACTACGAGGTAGGTATCAATGCCATCGTGTCGGATAATGTTATCCCGCGTCCAGGTAACGATACCGTTGTCACCGGTTTTCTGGTTGTCGGTGATATCTAACATGCCGCGCATAAAGGTCCGGTAGGCGTCGCGGCCGGCCTCTACCCATGCGGTGCGGTCGACACTGGGGTCCGGCAGCCGGCGAGCGTAGAAGCCACCTTTGGCACCCTGGGGGACGATCACAGCGTTTTTTGTTTGCTGGGTCTGTACCAATGACAGCACTTCGGTCCGGAAATCTTCTCGCCGATCCGACCAACGTAACCCGCCGCGCGCAATCGCACCAAAGCGGAAATGCACCCCGGAGACCTGCGGTGAGTGCACCCAGATTTCATGCAGTGGACGCGGATTGGGCGCAAATGGAATGCGTTGTGGGGCTAGTTTGAAACTTAACCAGCCGTGCCCGGTATAAGCATTGGTACGATCCGTGGCCTGCATGACCGACAGGTACTGACGCAGCAGTCGATCAGCATCCAGCGTCGCTACTTGTTCAAAGCGCTCATG
>CALBOC010000282.1 GCA_937896705.1 uncultured Micrococcaceae bacterium
CCGGCCAAGGGTTTGAAGTCGTATCGCCGGTGTTTCATCGTGGCAGCAAGTGACAGCACTTCGTCCTGTTCAGCTGCAGTGAGGTCAGTATCGACCAGGAAATGGCGTGGGGTCGTCGGCATCGGGCCGCTCCTTCTCGGTGCTGGTCAGCTAATTTGCGTCGGCGATAGTTTCGGCAATGATATCCGGCAGATCGGCGAGCAACGGGTCGACTTGCTCTGTCGTGATGATCAGCGGAGGCGCCAACCGCAGGGTCGTGGGGTCGGTTGCATTGAGAATGTACCCATACTCCAATGCTTTGGACACAACGGCCGGGGCCAGCCCAGCTGCAGGCAGGTTCTGGCCTTGCTCCAAGACGGCTGCGGTATCGAGTTCAACGCCCTGCCATAAACCGTAGGCCCGAACAGTGCTGACACCGGACAGGGCCCGTAACCGGTCTGCTAGATACGCACCAACGGTGCGGACGTTTTCCAAAATATTGTCTTCGTCGAGAGTCTTCAAGACCGCAAGAGCAGTGGCGGTGGCTAGGGGGTTGCCCCCGAAGGTGGTACCGTGCTGGCCTGCGGTAAACAGTTCGGAGACGTCCTTACCGAAGGTCACCAGGGCGCCGATCGGCATGCCCCCACCCAAGCCCTTGGCCAGAGTGATTGCATCGGGAACCACGGGTTCTTGGCTGCCGGTGATCTCTGGGTTTTGGAACCCGAACCAGGTACCGGTGCGGCCGATACCGGATTGGATTTCATCGAAAATGAGCAGCGCGCCGTGATCGTCACAGGCTTGACGCACCCGAGGCAGGTAGTCGACCGGGAAATCTCGTACGCCGGCTTCGCCTTGGACCGGTTCGATGATTACGGCTGCGACCGTGTCATCCATTTCGGCTTCCAATGCGGCAATATCCCCGGCAGGGACAAACACCACCCCGCCGGGAAGCGGTTCGAAGGGTTCGCGGTACTGCGGCTTCCAGGTCAGGGCAAGCGCACCCATCGTCCGTCCATGGAAAGCATTTTCCAAGGCGATCACCTTGGTACGGGTGCCGCCTGCTGCATAACTATGACGACGCGCTAGTTTAAATGCGGCCTCATTTGCCTCGGTGCCAGAGTTTGCGAAGAAACACGACCCGTCCTCAGCACCGGTAAGGGCGGTGAGACGTTCTGCTAATTCTACCTGCGGCAACGAAGTAAACAGATTCGAAATGTGGCCGAGCGTGCGCGCCTGTTGTGTCAGAGCTTCCACCAGCGCTGGGTGAGCGTGCCCCAGGGCGTTGACTGCGATGCCGGCAAGGAAGTCGGTATAGCGTTTTCCGTCGGCATCCCAAACGTACACGCCCTCGCCTTTGACTAGAGCTGTGGCGGGGGTGCCGAACATGTTGGTCATGGCACGCTGATAGCGGTCCAAAAGGTTTTGCGTCACGTGTGCTCCTATGGGGTGACCTGGGTACCTACACCCGCGGTCGTGAAAATTTCTAACAGCATGGAATGCGGTTGGCGGCCATCTACGATGTGCGCTTGTGGCACTCCGGCGTCGACGGCGGCAAGACAGGCCCGCATTTTTGGAATCATGCCGGTTTCTAGTGAGTCAACCAGCTGGCGAAGCTCTGCGGCCGTGATGGCAGTGATCAAGGATGCTGGATCTGGCCAGTTGCCATACAGACCTTCGACGTCTGTCAGCACGACCAGCTTGGATGCACCTAACGCCCCTGCGAGTTCGGCTGCAGCAGTATCGGCGTTGACGTTGAGTACTTGGCCGGTGGGCTGGCCTGTGGCCGGATCATATTCTGGGGCGACCGAAGACACCACGGGAATGCGACCGTTTTCGATTAGATCGGTGATGGCGTTGGTATTGACGTGGACAACATCGCCCACTAGACCAAGGTCAACTTCTTGGTCGTCAATGACGTGTTTGGTCCGGTGGGCTGCAAAGAGGTCGGCGTCTTCACCGGACAGACCCACTGCGTACGTACCGTGGGCATTAATGAGTCCCACGAGTTGTCGACCAACCTTGCCGGTCAGCACCATTCGGACGACTTCCATTGTTTCTTCAGTGGTGACGCGCAGGCCGCCACGAAACTCAGATTGGATGTCGAGCTTTTTCAGCATCTCACTGATCTGCGGCCCACCGCCGTGGACCACGACCGGGTGAATGCCGCAGTGATGCAAAAAGACCATGTCTTGGACAAACGCCTCGCGGAGTTCATCGGAGACCATCGCGTTACCACCGTATTTGATGACCATCGTGGTGCCGGCAAATTTCTGGATCCAAGGCAAGGCTTCGATCAGCACGGCGGCTTTTTCGGCAGCTTTGGACATGTCTCGTTGTGTAGTGACCATATCGCGTTTCTATGAAGAGTATTCGGCGTTTTCGCGCACGTAGTCATAGGACAAATCGTTTGTCCAGATAGTAACTTCGTGCTCTCCGGCTTTCAGGTAGATGTCGACGTGCACTTCCCGGTCTTCGAAGCTGACCAGGGCGCGGTCTTCGCCGATGCCCGCGTTGCGGCACACCATCACGCCGTTGACTGCGACATCTAGGGTTGTGGGGTCAAACTGAGCGCCTGTGGTGCCCACGGCTGAAATGATGCGGCCCCAGTTGGGGTCTTTGCCAAACATGGCGGTTTTGAACAGGTTCGAACGTGCCACCGCGCGAGCCACTTCTTCACCTTCGTCTTCGGTGGCCGCACCGCGCACCGTTACCGCGATATCGCGGGTTGAACCTTCAGCATCGCTGATAATTTGGCGCGCTAATGAGGCACAAACCTCGGTAATAAGGGCTTGTATCTCGTTTTGATCGGGCGTGATTCCCGACGCCCCGGATGCCATGAGAATGACGGTGTCGTTGGTGGACATACAGCCATCTGAGTCGGCTCGGTTAAACGTGGTGCGCACGGCTTCGGTGAGGATCTGGTGCGCCAGCGCTGAATCAACCACCGCGTCGGTGGTGACAACAGCCAACATGGTGGCCATGCCCGGCGCCATCATTCCGGCACCTTTTGTGATACCACTGACCAGATAGCCATCGCCCTGAGCACGTGCTGTTTTGTGCACGGTGTCCGTTGTCATAATGGCTTTGGCCGCGGTCTCGAGTCCGTCAGCTGTTAGCGCCTCGGCGGCAGTGTTGATACCGGGGATGACTTTGTCCATCGGCAGGCGTTCACCGATCAGGCCGGTGGAACACACCACGACATCGTCGGCGGCAATACCAAGTGATTTGGCAGTGCTATCCGCCATGGCAGCCGCGTCTTGGTCCCCCGGTATACCGGTGCAAGCATTGGCGCCACCGGAGTTCAGCACAACAGCTCGGGCTTCGCCGTCTTCAAGGGCCGCTTGCGACCACCGTACGGGGGCCGCAGAGATCCGGTTGGTAGTAAATACACCGGCTGCATTGAAGCGGGGGCCGTTATTGACGATCAAGCTCAGATCGAGATCGCCGGAGGCTTTAATTCCGGCTGCTATCCCTGAGGCAGTAAATCCCGCTGGAGTGGGGAGGCTCACGGTGCGACCCCCTGGGTGTTCAGTCCGGTTTCTTCTGCAAACCCCATGGCGATGTTCATGGACTGTATCGCTCCGCCGGCGGTGCCTTTGGTGAGATTATCTACGGCGACCACGACCACCACACGTCCGGCTTCTTCATCCACTGCCAGTTGCATGACCACGTGGTTTGAGCCCACCACGGATTTGGTGGTTGGCCACTGCCCTTCGGGTAACAGGTGCACAAAATGTTCGTGCTGGTAAGCCGTCTCCCAGGCGGCACGAAGTGTCGCCACATCGATCCCAGGCTTGAACCTGGCCGTAGCGGTCGTCAAGATTCCTCGCGACATCGGTGCCAGCGTGGGGGTAAAGGATAAGGTGATGTCTTCACCGGCAGCATTGGACAGGCCCTGAACTATTTCGGGGGTGTGACGGTGTGAACCACCAACACCGTAAGGGCTCATCCCGCCCATGACTTCGGAGCCTAATAAGTGGGGCTTCAAAGACTTCCCTGCCCCGGACGTGCCAGAGGCAGCGACAATCACGACGTCCTTGGGCTCCAACACCCCGGCGCTAAAACCGGGCGCGAGGCCTAAGAGTGACCCGGTCGGATAACACCCTGGCACGGCGATGCGCTTGGCGTGCTGAAGTTTTTCGCGCGCTCCTGGCAATTCTGGGAGACCATACGGCCACGTGCCCGCATGCGGTGAGCCATAGAATTTTTCCCACATGTCGCTATTTTCCAGGCGGTGGTCAGCTCCGGCGTCAATCACCAGGGTGTCATCTGATAATTCCGCCGCGATTTCCGCCGAAGCACCGTGCGGCAGGGCCAAAAAGACGACGTCGTGACCGCGTAGGACATCAACTTCGGTGGGCTCGAGTACGCGATCGGCCAGGGCGTGCAAATGTGGCTGCAGGCCACCGAGTTTTTGCCCGGCATTGGAGTGGGCGGTAATTGAACCAATGTCCACGTTGGGGTGTGAGGTTAGCAAGCGCAGCACCTCTCCCCCGGCATAGCCACTGGCTCCGGAAACAGCTACACGAAGAGTCATGGACCCACCCT
>CALBOC010000283.1 GCA_937896705.1 uncultured Micrococcaceae bacterium
ACATTGTCGGGGACATCCGCTGCGGGTTCTACCGTTGTTTGTTCGACCGGGTCCTGCTCAGGCGCTGGTTCAGTCGCTGTCTGTTCTTCGGCCGGGGGCTCGGTCGGTTCAGGCTCAGGTTCGGGACTGGCGTTTTCATCGGAGTCTTCTGACTCCGATTCCGGTTCTGGTTCGCGTTCTGGTGCGTCGCTGCCCTGCAGGTCAGCGCGTTTATCCTGGGCATCTTCGATGAGCCCGCGGAGGTCTTCCAGCCGGGTCTCAATGGTGTTTATGTACTCTTGCTTGGCGTCGCCCCAAGCCAAAGCTGCCACCGAATCATCGTTTTCGGTGTCCGGAATCGCAGACAGCATCGCAACGGCCTGCTGGGCATTGGAACGAATGCGATTCATTTCACCCAGATAAGCGGTCAGCTCGGTCACGTCATTGGCTGTCGGCGATGAGGGCAGGTCTTCGAGCATCTCTAATACCGGTTGGACCTGGGAGGGCAGGGTGCAGTCAGCCTCCTGGGAGAAAATGCCGACCCCATTGTGACGCGCATTTTCTTGGGCTGCCAGCAGTTCATCGAGTTTCTGAGGATTAGCGACGGATTCTGGATCAACGACCGCGTAGCCGCCTTCGACCATTTGCAGGGCCAGATCGTCCCCGCCGGAATAAATCTCGGCCCACAGCTCGCCGTTCGGAGCGTTGGCGTACGCTTCGATTTCGACATCCAGCGAGGTGCCTTCCCCGGCAAGACTTTCCAGGTGCTCACGTGCTTGGGCAGACATGCAGGTGTCTAAGGTGTCTTCAACGTTTTCATCCGGTGGTAGCGGCGAGCGCACGGACTGGAAACGGATCACGTCCAGCCCGGTGGTCCGGTTGACCTCCATGGATTGCCCGGTCAGCACTTCGTTGACGGTCACGGGGTCGTCTCCGCGGGTCATCGCCTTGACTACCGAGGTGATGGTCAGCCCAAGCAACAGGGCTGCAACAACGCCAAAGGTGATCATCACCGGTGTTGTCAGGCGACTTGTGCGCCGTGTGGAGGTTTTAGACATAAACTTATCTTGCTACTTTTGTGGGAAATTCGAGACCAGCCGATTGCTGACTCTCACAGATTCTACCGCGGTCGTCAACTTCGTCCTACTTCAGTGCAATCTTCGTCAGCTAAGCTCACCAGCATGCAGAGATACATCCCCGGCTTGACTGTGGCCTTCGCTGCGGCCGGGCTGTCCTGGGTGCTCGCCTGGGCGCTGGCACCGTTTCTTCCCGGTGTCTCGGCACTGCTGGTGGCCATCATCCTGGGAGTCCTCTGGCGCAACGCGGCACCGGTCCCCTGGGCGTTAAACCCTGGACTGGCCGTTGCTGCCAAACCCATTTTGCGCCTGGGTATCGTCCTGTTGGGCTTCCAGCTGTCGCTGACACAAATCCTTGCCTTGGGATGGCCGGTGATCGTCGTGATCTGCGCGGCGGTCATCCTAACCTTTAGTTTTACCGTGGGGATGGGACGGTTACTGCAGATCCCCACCAAGTTGGCGCTACTCATCGCCTCCGGGTTTTCGATCTGCGGTGCCGCGGCAGTCGCCGGGGCCGACAGCGTATTGCGTCCCAAAAAAGAACATTCGGCCACCGCCCTGGGGTTGGTGGTCCTCAATGGGACGCTGATGATCGCGGTGATGCCGGTCCTCTTTGCAATGTTTTCGCCAGATCCGGTAACCGCCGGGGTGTGGACCGGTGCGGCCGTGCATGAGGTCGCACAAGTGGTGGCGGTGGGTCAGAATCTTGGCGACGAGGGACTCCAGGTCGCGGTGACCGTCAAGCTGGGACGCGTCCTGTTGTTAGCTGTCGTGCTGGCGGTTTTGGCAACCTATATGCGCACCAGCCACACGGCGGTCGAATCGAAGGGTGCCAAGCGGCCACCGCTGGTCCCGCTGTTCGTGTGCGGTTTCGCTGCAGCCATGCTCCTGCGGACCTTCGAGGTGGTCCCGCAAGGGTTATTAGAGGTTCTCGCCCTCCTGCAGACCGTCATGTTGACGGCGGCAATGTTTGCCCTGGGTATGGGCGTGCACCTGAGGTCGCTGTTGCAGGTGGGTGGCAGACCGGTGATCTTGTCCGTGCTGGCAACCGTGATGGTGACAGTGGTCGGTGGGCTAGGAGCCTTCTGGGCCACTCAATAGGTGGCAAATACCTCGGTGCTTTGCGCGGGCGTGAGCCTCTGGGCCAGGCACAACTGCAACAAGATTTTGGCTTTGGCCGCTGTAATGTCGGTATTGGGGATCAGACCGCGCGAGGTGAGCCCAGACCGCGGCATCACAGCCGGTTCCAGCAGACCCCGTGAGGCCTGGACCACCTGAATGCCTTGCGCGATCGCCTCATCGACGGCGTCATCCATGGGCCGGGTTAACGTGCCAGGCGGGTACCCCACGGCGACAAGTCCGCATGCACCGGCGCGCAGAAATGCTTCGATAGCCGTCGCATCGGCCCCTGTGTACGCGTGCACGATGTCGACCCGGGGCAGCGAAGTGGTCAGCGCTGCGAAACGCGATTGGCGAGTGTGGGGAGTAGTCGGCGAACGCCAGTAGTCCACCCGGTGATCTGCTCCAAGGACTCCAAGCGGTCCACGCACCGGTGACTGCAATGCATCCAGGCGGTGATTGGCCACCTTGATGACATCGCGGGCGCTGTGGATTTCACGATCCATCACCACCGTGACGCCTTGTGCATCGGAGTCCGGATGCGCTGCGACCCGGAAGGCATCAGCTAAATTGCGCTGAACATCCGAGCCGGTTGTGGATCCGGGGCGCTGCGCTCCGACCACCACGATCGGCTTGGCGCTGTCGACAACCAAGTGTAAAAACCAGGCCGTTTCTTCCAACGTTCCGGTCCCGTGCGCTACGACTGCACCGGTGATCGCCGGCTGTGCCAGTGTTTCAGTGATGCGCTGCGCAAGCTCAGCCCAGTGCTCGGCCGTGATGTATTTGGAACGCAGCGCCCCAAACGGTTCAACGCGAATGTCGACAATCTCGCCCAGCTCCGGATGGGCTGCGATCAGCTCCTCTGCTTCCATCACGGTGCCGTAATCGAGATAGTCCAGGTAGTCATCGGGTCCGGTTCCGCGGTTGGCTATCGTGCCTCCGGTACCGAAAAATGCAATGGTCATGGGCTCCTCCTATTGTCGTCAGCGTAGTGGATAACTTCACACCTGCGATTGACCGCACCGGGAGAGCTGACATTGCCTACTTCAAGTTTCTACACTGGAGTCATTAACGTGTCGTTAGGAGAAAGCAGGACGCC
>CALBOC010000284.1 GCA_937896705.1 uncultured Micrococcaceae bacterium
ACCGATTCGCCCAGTTCTGGCAGAGTAATGGTTTCAGACATGCCGTCCGGTTTCCTCTCTATTCCTCTTCGAATGCTCACACGTTCGGTGCTTGATGCGTTGGTGGCAAGCCACCTTGTGGACTAGGCGTGCAACGGGAACCCGTTGAGCATCATTGCTGCTTCACCCAGCGACTCGTTTTGCGTCGGGTGAGCATGGATGAAGTGGGCGACGTCTTCTGGGTATGCTTCCCAGTTGACGATCAGCTGTGCTTCACCAATTTGTTCCGAGATACGGTCACCGATCCCGTGGACTCCGACGATCGGTCCGTGCTTCTGACGGACCAGCTTGATAATACCGCCGGTGCCAATAATCGATGATTTACCATTCCCGGCTAGGTTATATTCGACCGTTTCGACGTTGTCTTTTCCGAATTCTTCCTGAGCGACTGGTTCTGTCATCCCCACGGAAATAATCTCTGGGGTCGTGAAGGTCACGCCGGGGATGTTGCGATCTTCGACCTTGAGTGGATTATTGCCCATGATTTCTTCGATCACGAAGTTACCGTGCTGGTAGCCACGGTGTGCCAATTGCTTGCCCTTGACGATGTCGCCAATGGCATAGATGTTGCCCACTCCGGTGTGCAGACGATCATTGACGGCGATGTGGGGGCCGTCCATGGGTACCCCGACGTCCTCGTACCCCATGTTTGCTGTATTGGGCTTCCGACCGGTGGCAACCAGGCAGATTTCTGCTTCGTATTCTTTGCCGTCTGCAAGCGTGACTTTGACGCCGTTATCGGTTTCTTCAACTTTTTCGAAGAAGACGCCCAGGTTAGATTTGATGCCGGCTTTGCGGAAGTTCCGAGTCAGTTGCTTGACGATCGTTGGGTCCTCGTTGGGGACCAGTGAGTCGAGGCCTTCGATGATGGTGACTTCGACGCCAAAGGAGTTCCACGCCGAGGCGAATTCGGAACCAATCACTCCGCCTCCAAGCACAATGGCGGATTTTGGCGTGTAATCCAGTTCGAGGGCTTCGGTGGAAGTCAGGATGCGGTCGGAGATGGTCAGACCCATGGTGTTGGAAACGGAACCCGAGGCGAGGATGATGTGTTTTCCGGTGTAGACGGTGCCGTCCACATCGATCTGATTTTCGGCAACGAGCCGACCGTTACCGGCGATGGTGGTTACCTTGCGCATTTTCAACAGGCCTTGCAGGCCTTTGAATTTACCGTCGACGATGTTGTCTTTATACTTCCGAACAGCGGCCATATCTACGCTGTCGAACGAGGCTTTGACGCCGAATTTTTCGGAGTCTTTCGCTGCATTGGCAACTTCAGCTGCGTGCAAGTAGGCCTTGGTTGGAATACAACCCCAGTGGAGGCAAGTGCCACCAACCTTGTCTCGTTCAATGAGACCAACGGTTAGTCCATGGTGTACGGCGCGCAGAGCCGCACCATAACCGGCGGATCCACCGCCGAGAATTAGTACGTCGAATTCTGTAGCGGTTTCAGTCACGATTGATGCTCCTCATCTGTGCGGAGGTTCGCCCCGCA
>CALBOC010000285.1 GCA_937896705.1 uncultured Micrococcaceae bacterium
TCCCAGTCACCGGGGTCCGCAAGGCCACGGCCAAAGCGGTCACCGAGTCGTACACAACCGCTCCGCATATCACCGCCTACCGGCAGGTGGATGCCACCCGCACGATGGAATACGTCCAGCGGCTCAAACAGCATCCGCGCTTTGCTGAGGTAAAAATCTCGCCGCTGTTGGTTGTTGCCATGGCCGTCACCCAAGCGGCGTTGAACACCCCGGAAGCCAACGCCAGTTGGCACGGTGAGAGCTACACACTGCATCACCACGTGAACCTCGGCATCGCGGCGGCGACCCCGCGCGGATTGCTGGTGCCCAACATCAAAGATGCCCACAAACTCAACCAGTTGGAAATGGCCCAGGCGATCCAGGAGCTGACCCAGCGCGCTCGGGACGGCAAGACCCAACCCGCAGAGCTGGCGGACGGCACCATCACCATTACCAGCGTGGGCCCGTTGGGTATTGATACGGCCGCGCCGATCATCAACCCTGGTCAATCCGGGATCCTGGCCTTCGGCACGATTCGGCAGCAGCCGTGGGTCGTGGATGGCAAGGTCGAACCCCGCTGGGTGACCACCCTGGGTGGTGCCTTTGATCACCGAATTGTTGACGGGGCCGAGGCGGGTGCCTTTTTAGCCGATGTGGCAGCTATCCTGGAGGAACCAGCCCTATTGATCAGCTAGACCTGGAGAGTGAATCCGTGGCCAGCCCCAATATCGCCGCAGTCCGTCTGACCGAATCCGGTTCCTTCGACCCCGAAGGACGCGACACCCTGATTGTGGGGCCCGGCATGGGCACCGCGGTCCGCGCACTGTATGCCGACATGGCACGACATTTGACCCATCGGTTCCAAATCATCGGCATTGACCTGCCCGGACACGGCGAATCACCGGCACACCAGGACGCGATTACCATCGAGGAATTAGCCGATGCGGTGGCCGAATTGGTCGTCAACCTGCGGACCACCGGCACGATCAAAGAAGAATCGAAAGTATATTTCGCAGGCCTGTCGATCTCAGGTCTCATTGCTCTGCAACTGGCCCTGGAGCACGCCGAATTATTCGATGGCATCGCGGTGATGGCGTCCTCAGCGGTCATTGGCACCCCCGAGGACTGGGCAGCGCGTGCCGAAGCCGCGGAAGTCTCCGGCACCGAATCGATGGTCGAATCCTCGGCCAGTCTCTGGGTGGCGCACACCTTCACCGACGACACCAAACTTGAAGTCCAAAAACGCGCACTGGCAGCCGCCGATGATCAAACCTATGCTGCCCTGTGTCGAGCGCTGGGAGCCTACGACGCCACGTCCCGGTTGGGCGAGATTAGCCTGCCAATCTTCACCGTGGCCGGCGACCATGATCAAATGTGCACCATAGCCGAGGCTGATCAGATCGCAACGACTGTGCAACACGGCAGCACCGCGGTGGTTGAAGACGCAGCGCACCTGTTGCCGCTAGAGCATCCGGAACGACTCGCTGAGCTGCTCGATAACAACCTCGTGTGATCGCTCCGGTCTACGAGCCCGAGTTAGGCATCGCCGAGGTCGGTTGACATCTGCTCGACGACATCCGGGTTGTCTTCGGCCCAGGCTTGCACAGCGGCTTGGTCGTCGTCATCGCCAAACTCATTGACCATGGTGTCTTGCAGATCGGTAACCTGCTGGGTGGTCAGCGAGAAGTTTTCGATCATGGCAGCGATCTGAGGATGATCGTTAGCAAAGCCGGTGCGACCTAGGGTGTGCACGTCTTCGGGTTCCCCGAAGATCGTGTCGGGGTCTTCCAGCGCTCGCACATCGTACTGCTCGGTCGCCCAATACGGGGTCCACAGCGTCACGACGATTTCCGCGTTATTTTCAATCGCCTCTTCAAGCTGGCTGACCATGCCACTGGCCGAGGACAGCTGCAGCTCAAAGTCGTCCTCCAGTCCGTAGTGCGGCATGACTTCTTCTTCGGTCAGCACACTCAGGCCCGCCCCAGACTCGATACCGGTAATCTGACCGTTGAGCTCCTCGGCGTACTCGGGCAGATCCTCAATGGAGGTGATCTCTGAATACTCCGGCACCCCGAGGAACAGCTGCGCGTCCTCATAGATCATGCCGAGATCTTCCAGATTGTCCTGGTGTTCAGCAAAATAGACCTGTTGAGCCACCTCGGGCCAGGCTGCCGCATACAGGTCAAGTTCACCTTCCGCCAGAGCCTCATAGGCCGGTGCGACATCCAAGGTGTCCTGCACTTCGACCTCGTAGCCGTTTTCCTCCAAGACGTACTCATACAGGTGTGCGATCCCTGCCTGATCAGACCATCCTGAAACGCTCCCGATGCGAATGACGTCTTGCGCCTCGTCGGTAGTGTCATTCTCGGCTTCAGGTTCAGCACTAGCGCAGGCGGTCAGCATGAGCGAGCCGGCAAGCAACATCATCGGGACACGCCACGGACGCATTGAATGACTCATTGATCTCCCTAGAGCTCACAAAATAGCTATCTGAATACTTCCCACACCGTCTCCGGCTAGCGGGCAGAATGATGCGGCAAAATGAACTCTATCAAGCTGAGCCAGGTGTGGATACCACGCAAAACGGGTGGGGCATTCCTGCCACCACCCGTTGCATTATCTCGCCGAGTTGACGCTACGAGGACACGCGGTCTTTCACGTCCGTCTGCCCTTTCTGTCGGGCACAACTTGCGCAGCAATACAGTTGGTCGGCATCTTCGACGCCGTGACCAATGATTTTGACACCGCAGTGTGCGCACTCGGGCGCCATCCCGGCAATCGCGCATTCGAAACTATCGAACGTTCCGGTGCGATCCTGATGTTGAATCGTAAATACTTTGTCGTACTCGTTGCCACAAACGTCACAGGTTGCCATCGGAACCTCCCTCATTGAGCGAATCTGGTTACCAGGACACCAGCTTTACAAGCTCCCCGACCTTGTCTTCGGGGATCGAGCGAGCGATATCGGCCTGAGCCACCATCCCGACCAGTTCGTGCCCATCGATCACGGGCAACCGGCGGACCTGATGTTCTTGCATGGTCTTGATGGCCTCATCGATCGAATCGTCGGCACCAATCGTGACCGGCTTTTCTCCACCGAAGTCTCCGGCGGGCGTTTTGGCGGGGTCGCGACCGGCTGCGATACAACCGACAACGATGTCACGGTCGGTTAGCATGCCCTTCAGACGGTTATCTTCGCCACAGATCGGCATCGCACCAACCCCGAGATCACGCAGTCTCTGCGCTGCCTCGGTTAGGCTGTCGTGTTCGCCAATACACTCTGCATTTGGTGTCATAATGTCGCGTGCTGTCAGCATTGTTCTCCTCCTAATAACGGGTGAACTCTGACATTTTCCACGCTTCCAGCCCAAGATTTCCGTGTCAAGAGACCTCAGCATATTCTCAGACTCTGGTGCCACGGTGGAGATAGAACTTAGGAACTTGTTTTTTCGTTGCACTCATTCATAAAGTCAATCACGTGACCACGATTTCGAGGAACGATATGCATTACACCACCACACTGCGACGACGATTCACCCGCGGGCTGGTACTGCTCGCGGTGATGATCGGACTCGTCGGCTGCACGGGACACTACCCGGCAGACCCCGATGGCACACTCGACCGTGTCAGCGGTGGGACGTTGCGGGTCGGGGTGTCGCATCAGCCGCCCTGGACCGATACCACCGGCGAAGGTAACTCCGAACAAGACCCGGGCGGTATCGAAGCCCGGTTGATCCAAGACTACGCGCAATCCATCAATGCGGAAATTGAGTGGCACGCCGGGGGTGAAGAACAGCTTGTGATGCTGCTGGCCGAGAGTGAACTCGACATCGTGATCGGTGGTCTAACCGACCAGTCGCCCTGGTCCTCCGATGCAGCACTGACCACGACCTATGCAGAATCCATTGGGGTCGATGGCAGCACCGCCAAGCACGTGATGGCGATGCCGATGGGGGAGAACGCCTTCATCACCAGTTTGGAAAGCTTCCTGCTCGACCAGAACATTGAGAAACAAGTGCCCAAGGAGATGCGTCCATGACAAAGAATAAAATTCGCCAGACGACGCACTTTGGGGAACATGACCTGCCCCCAGAGCAGGGAACAGCGTTGCGCAAAGCGATCCGTGTGGAACGGATCAACGTTGTGACCAAAGTTCTAGCGGTGCTGATCATTTATTCGGTCGCCGGCAACTCCCAGGCTATGAAGGCCGCCTGGATTGAAGATGCGCTGGCGATTCTGCCACCTGTGGCATTTCTCATTGCGCTGCGCTATATCAAACGCAAACCCACCCCGCGGCACCCGTATGGTTACCACCGCGCCATGGGAATCGGACACATTGTGGCAGCCGTGGCACTGCTGACCTTTGGTACCTATTTGTTGGTCGATTCGGCCATGGGGCTATTCGCTGGGGAACATCCATCAATTGGTCTTGTCGAAATCTTCGGGGTGGAGATCTGGCAGGGCTGGGTGATGGTGGTTGTCTCGGTAATCGTGGTGATCCCAGCCGTCATTATCGGTCGGATGAACGCCAAACTGGCGCCACCGCTACACAATAAGGTGCTGTTTGCCGACGCGGATATGAACAAGGCCGACTGGATGACCGGCGTTGCAACCGCAGTGGGCCTGATCGGTGTTGGCTTTGGAATATGGTGGTTCGACGCCGCCGTCGCGATCCTGATCTCGTTCGACATCATCAACGACGGTCTCAAAAACGTGCGCGGTGGGCTGGCCGGACTCATTGATGCCCGCGCCACAACGACCAATATGAAAGACCCGCACCCGCTGATTAAACAAGTCCGTGAGAAACTCATGGACCTGGACTGGGTAGACGAAGCCGATGTCCGCATGCGCGACCAAGGCATGGTCTTCCACACCGAAGCTTTTGTGGTCCCGTATCAGGGCCAGATGCCGTCGCTGGACGAGGTTGAAAAAATCCGCAATGAGCTCAGCGAGTCGGACTGGAAGCTCAACGACCTGGTGATCATCCCGGTGGCCGAACTACCCGAAGAGTTCTTGCCGCAGATCGACCAGAAAGAGGTCTAGTCGGTGGCTTCCG
>CALBOC010000286.1 GCA_937896705.1 uncultured Micrococcaceae bacterium
TGGTCGCAGCCGACCCAAACCTGGTCGAAATTGAACCCGGCTCGGGCTTCCATACCTCCGATGTCAATGACTTCTGGCGTCCCAATGACTCCACCACGCCATTTGTTGACGGTCAGCTTTCGCTGGATGCCTACCTCGACGCGACCAACGCTGCCTGGGATGATCTCGCCGCCCGTCGTGAGCTCGCCGTCGAGGACATCCACCGGTTCCTGCACCACCAGCCGTTTACCAAAATGGCGCGCAAACAGCTTGCCGCGCTGGGCACACACACCGGCACCGAGCTCTCCGATGACCTCATCGAGGAGTCCATGAGCTACAACCGCGCCCTTGGTAACACCTACACCGCGTCGTTGTACTTCGCGCTGACCGCCCAGTTGCACAACAACGCCGACCTGGCCGGTAAGCGCTTGGGCTTCTTCTCCTACGGTTCCGGTGCGGTCGCCGAATTCTTCACCGGCGTGGTGCAAGACCAGTACCGCGACCACATCTACCCGCAGAACGTCGAGAAACAACTCGATAACCGAGTGAATCTGACCTACGACGAATACCGCGAGCTGCACGAGGGCTTCGCGGCCACGTCGGAAACCTTTACGACCCCCAAAACGACCAATGCACCCTTCCGGTTGAGCGGCGTGACCGAACATCAGCGCCGCTACGAGGCACAGTGAGCTCTTACCCATTCGTTGACATTCAAACCGTCGCCGCAGCTTTCGGCGACACGATGACCGAACGCGGCCGCAGTTACGCCGCGCAAGATCGTGTCCTCACGCTGAAATTCAACGAAGAATCCGGCCGGCTGGTCGGCCGGGTGCGCGGCTCCGAAGACAAAATCTGGCGGGCTTCGGTCACCCTGCGCCAAACCGAGCGCAGCCTGGGTGGGATTCCGGTCTGGGACGTCGAATGGGCCTCATGTACCTGCCCCGTCGG
The DNA here is from genome assembly GCA_937896705.1 of uncultured Micrococcaceae bacterium. Taxonomy (GTDB): domain Bacteria; phylum Actinomycetota; class Actinomycetes; order Actinomycetales; family Micrococcaceae; genus Yaniella. The sequence continues at coordinate 928 of CALBOC010000286.1, forward strand.
CGTCGATTGTAAACACGGTGCGGCCCTGGTCTTTGAAACCAACCAGCGCGCCATCGCCTCCTCCGATGTCCTCACCGCCGCCGACCTTGAAGCCCCCGCGTCCACCGATGACGCAGACCACGGCATCCCCGGGCTATCCTGGCGACAAGTCGTGCAAGAACTGCTGCCCACCATCGACTCGACCCAAGACTTCACCGACGTCGCGCTCGGGGTCGAAATCGATGCGCTGCATTCCGAACCGGCCGGCTACCGGACCCGGTTCGCCTGGCGGGAAGCCACCTCCGAGGACCTCGAGCACCACAACGATTTGACCGTGCGGTTGCGTCCGCTGCGGATCGGGGCTCGGGGCGGGTGGATCAAAGGCAACATGAACTGGAC
>CALBOC010000287.1 GCA_937896705.1 uncultured Micrococcaceae bacterium
ACCTTCATGACAGCCACTGACAAGGGTCAACCCTCCTCGCAGAAGCGACGGAAAAAGCCGCGCAAGGCGCCTGAAGGACAGATGTCGCTGCGCGAGCACCTCCGAGAGCTACGCAACCGCTTCTTCAAAGCCGCAGCTGCGATCTTGGTGGGTACAATCGTCGGCTTTATTGTCTACCAGCCGGCCTTCACCATCCTGACAGAACCCATAACCCAGCTATCAACCGATGAGGCCCCGGTCGAAGTGGTCTTCTCGTCGGTAGCCCAGCCCTTCGACATCATGCTCCAAGTGGCCCTATTCATCGGGCTGATCTTATCCTCGCCCGTGTGGCTGTACCAGGTGTGGGCGTTTATCGTACCCGGGCTACGCAAAAATGAACGACGCTATGCCCTAGGTTTCATCGCGGCGGCAGTGCCATTATTTGTCGGAGGGATCCTGCTGGGCTGGTTTGCTCTGCCACAAGCCATGGCATTTTTCACCTCACTAACCCCGGACGGTACCGCCCACCGTGTCCTGGCAACCGTCTACGTCCCATTTGTGACCAGGCTGTTGCTGGCCTTTGGCATCGCGCTGGTGATACCGGTGATTCTGGTGGGACTGAACCTAGCCGGTATCCTAAGCGGTGCAACCATGCTGAAACACTGGCGTATCTCGGTGTTTCTGATTGCGGTGATCGCAGCAATGGGCGCACCCGGTTCGGATGTCATCACGATGTTCTACTTAGGCGCACCACTGACGCTGCTGTTTGGTTTGGCGCTTGGCATTGCGTTACTCCATGACCGAAGACTTGCCAAAAAGGAAGCTCGCGAAGGCACCGCAGGCGAGGTCGAGATTCAGCGCGGGGCACAGCCTCTGTCTGAAATTAGCCCTGATGACTAAAATGGGTGCCTATGTGCGCCGCTACTTCTGATTCCAACGACCACGAGCTGTCGCCAGCAGAACGTTATGCGGCCTCCCGACGGCGAGTCGAATTTGCCCAAACCGAACTCGGCCGCTTTTCTGCCGGTCTCGAATTTCCGATGGATCCCTTCCAGCTGGAGGCATCCGAACACCTCGAAAACGGTGACGCGGTGCTGGTTGCAGCCCCCACCGGTGCGGGCAAAACCATCGTCGCCGAGTTTGCGATCCATCTGGCCTTACGACAAGGCAAGAAAGCTTTTTACACCACCCCGATTAAAGCGCTCAGCAACCAGAAATACACCGATCTGGTGGCCACTCACGGCGAAGCCCAGGTCGGCTTGTTGACCGGGGATACCTCGCGCAATCCCGAAGCACAAATCGTGGTCATGACCACCGAGGTGTTGCGGAACATGCTGTACGCGGATTCCACCACGTTGGAAAACCTCGGATATGTGGTGATGGATGAAGTCCACTACCTGGCCGACCGTTTCCGCGGTGCGGTCTGGGAAGAAGTCATCATTCATCTGCCCGAATCGGTGCAGCTGGTCGCGTTGTCTGCGACCGTATCGAACGCGGAAGAGTTCGGCGCCTGGTTGGACACCGTGCGCGGCTCGACCTCGGTGGTCGTTTCCGAACACCGCCCGGTGCCCCTGTGGCAGCACGTGATGGTCGGTAAAGAACTCTACGACTTGTTTTCGATGACAGACGAACAGGGTTCTAGTTCCCAAGTCAACCCGGAACTTGTGCAGCTGGCTGAGTCGGCACGTCGCGATATGCAACCCAATGACTGGGGCCGGCCCGGCAGCCGTGGTCGCGATCGGCAACGAACCCGTGGAGGGCGTCGGCAAGGCAACCGACGCCAATCCGATCGCGAAGGCTCAGTCGAACGCAGTCGACCTTCGCCACGCAAAGATTTACGGGTTTCGCGGCCCCAAATGGTTCGCACCCTCGCACGGGAAGGGCTGCTACCGTGCATCAGCTTCATTTTTTCTCGCAACGGGTGTGACGCTGCGGTAGAGCAGTGTCTCAATGCTGGCCTGGACCTCACTGACCGCGTCGAAAAGGCCCAGATCCTCGAAACGGTGGATCGTGCGGCTACGGTCCTGGCCGATCAAGACCGCGACGCCCTGGGTTTCTGGGGCTTCCGTGATGGCCTACGCCGTGGTTTCGCTGCGCACCACGCAGGTCTGCTGCCACTGTTCAAAGAGGTGGTCGAAGAGCTCTTTGCCGCCGGGCTGGTCAAAGTTGTATTCGCCACTGAAACCCTCGCCCTTGGCATTAACATGCCGGCCCGAACCGTGGTCATTGAACGACTTGTGAAATTTGATGGCGAATCGCATAAAGATATCACCCCGGGGGAGTACACCCAGCTCACCGGTCGGGCCGGGCGACGCGGAATCGACGTTGAAGGTCACGCGGTTGTCATGTGGCAGCCCGGTTTGGATCCCGGAGCAGTGGCAGGGCTAGCAGCGCGTCGTACCTACCCGCTGAATTCGTCCTTCAAACCCACCTACAATATGGCGGTCAACCTGTTGGCACGGTTCGGCCGCGAACGCGCCCGAAATATTCTGGAATCGTCCTTTGCCCAATTCCAGGCCGACCGCTCTGTCGTTGGGCTCGCCCAAGAAGTCCAGCGGCAAGAACGGTCCCTTGCCGGGTATGAAGAATCGATGCACTGTCATCTGGGTGACTTCACCGAGTACGCACAGCTGCGCCAGGAACTGTCACGCGCTGAAAAGGCAGCCTCGCGGGCACGTCATCGTGTCCAACGACGAGCGATCATGGAATCCCTAAACAATCTGGCCGTCGGAGACATTATTGACGTGCAAGGTGCCCGGAATCTTGGCACCGCGGTCGTCGTCTCCACGGCAGGCAATCCGACCAACCCACGAGTTGGGGTCGTGACAGGGAAGGGCCAGTTACGCCGGATCTCGACTGATGAACTGGAAGATCCCATCGTGCCGTTCGCGGGCGTTGAACTACCTCGAAAACTACTCACAAAATCGCCTAAACACCGCAAGAATATCGCTGGATGGATGCACGGGGCCATCGGGCAGCAGCGCCCACCGATCTCTGATGGTGTCGAGCCCGTGGGTTTTCGGTATAAAGATGACCATGACCTGGCCCGCGTCGATGAGCTGCGAAAACAACTCCACGCCCACCCGTGTCATGGCTGTCCTGATCGCGAGAAACACCAAACCTGGGCCAACCGCTGGGACAAACTGCGTGCCGACATCGACAAGAATGTCGCCAAAATTCGAGGACGAACTAACACCATCGCCCGGACCTTTGATCGGATTATCACCCTGCTGACCGATTTCGGTTATGTGGAAAACGATCAGGTCAACGAACCAGGTCAGAGCCTGCGTCGGATCTACGGTGACCGCGATTTACTCGTGTCTATGCTGCTGCAATCCGGAGTGATGGATGAGATGTCCCCCGAAGATCTGGCCGGTCTGGCAGCGCTACTAGTCTTTGAATCATCGACCGAAGACCAAGTGTTTCAGCCCGCAATGCCCACCGACATGCTCCAGGGCGCCCTCGATGTCGTCGACGAACACTGGTATACCCTGCAGCAGGCTGAACTCGCCGCAGACCTAACGGTGACCGCCCAGCCACATCCGGGACTGGTGTGGCCCATCGTGCGTTGGGTTCGAGGCCATGAGCTGCTGGCGTCACTGACCGGTTCCGATATGGCAGCCGGCGACTTTATTCGCTGGGCGCGGCAGGTCATGGATCTGTTAGACCAGCTGGCCTCGCTGGATGATACCCACCCAGACTTAGCCCGGCGCTGTCGCCGAGCTAAAGACCTCGTCAACCGGGGGATCGTCGCCTACTCGTCGGCAATTCGGATCCCCGAAGCTGACACGAACGCTGATGAATACAACGCTATCGAAAACTTGGACTTGGATCAGTGACCACTAGTTTACTTCTCACCAACGGATACGTGCACTCGGTTTCCGAACCATACGCCAACGCGCTCCATCTGGAAAACGGTGTGGTTGCGTGGCTCGGAGCGGATGACACCGCGCAGCAAATGATCGCGGCAACCACGACCGGTCCTGTGACAACCCACGATGTTCAGCACATGCTCGTCACGCCGGCCTTCGTCGATGGGTTCAGTAGCCATCAGCTCACCCCCGACGACAGCCGCATCACCCGGAGTTCCGTGACGCCGGCGCCACAGGCTGTTTTCTACGCGCCGGTCGATGCTGCGGGAGAAGACGCCGATGGGCGCTATATTCCCGCCGAGGAGCTTGATCAACTGACCGCTATTCTGGGGCAGGTGAAACCTCCAACGCAGTTGCTGATTGAATCCACTGAGCCCGAGGATGTTGACCGGATCGTAGCAGCGCTGGAGCTACAACCGAACGCGGCCCTCATGCGCAGTCGGCATCGGATTTTGTTGAATCACACGCTGACGGATCAACAGGTCGAGCGGCTGGTAAAAGTCCATGCTTCGGTCACACTCATCCCTGACATTCGCGAAGGCCGTCCCGTGTTCCATGCGCCCACGGCCGCACTGATCAGCGGGGGAGTCCACGTGGCAACGGGCAGCGGTCAATGGTCCGGCTCGATGTGGGAGGTTTTGACGGCACTGATCGAGCACCCGGACCAAGCACAGCGTATTTCAACTCGTGCGGCCTTTAACACCGTGACCCGCGATGGGGTCCGGGTGCTCCCAAGCAAAATAGCCCAGGCCAATATGTCCGCCGGGCAGGTTGCCGTCGGCTCACCAGCAGATTTGAATATTTGGCGTGCTGAGCAGCTGGGCGTCCAAGTTCCCGATGTTCGCGCGGCTCACTGGTCGACCGACAAACGTGCCGGCACCGCGCTGCTACCCATTCTGTCATCGGAAGAATCCGCACCCGAACTAGTGCGAACCATCAGAAATGGCCAGATGTCGTAGCCTTGCCTACCCCTGCTGGCTATAATCGAAGGCTGATCCCGGCTCAATCGCCGGGACGCGGTAAACAAAGGACACCCGAGTGCGCGTATTGACTATTATCCCCACGTACAACGAAATCGAATCACTACCCGGCACCCTCCTACGGTTACGTGCCGCGGTTCCAGAATCAGATGTGCTTGTCGTGGACGATAATTCTCCGGACGGTACCGGCGTGTGGGCCGATGCTCAGGCGGCTAAAGACGATCAAGTGTTCGTGATGCACCGTCAGGTCAAAGACGGACTCGGGGGAGCCTATATCGCCGGATTCCGATGGGGTCTTCAACATAACTACGATGTGCTCGTTGAGATGGACGCCGACGGTTCACACCAGCCCGAGCAACTTCCACGTCTCCTCGAAGCCGTCGACGAAGCAGACCTGGTCATCGGTTCTCGACGGGTACCCGGTGGAAAGATGGTCAACTGGCCCTGGTACCGCAAGCTGTTGTCGATCGGCGGCTCGCTCTACCCACAAATCCTCCTGGGGCTTCGACTGACAGATATTACCGCCGGCTTCCGGGCGTATCGGGCTACCACCTTGGAAGCAATGGACCTCGATGCCGTTCAGTCAAAGGGCTATGGTTTCCAAGTCGACATGACTTTCCGCACCGCGCTACTGGGTAAACGCATCGTCGAGGTACCGATTACATTTACCGAACGCGAATACGGCGAATCAAAAATGTCCGGCAATATTATTTCCGAAGCCTTGGTCAATGTGACCAGATGGGGATTGGCTGCACGCGCTAACACGCTACGAGCACGTCTGGGGCGCTAACCCTTCATCCGTTAAAGAACTTTGGGGTGACAACGACCGGTTGTCACCCCGAAGTTCTTTAGAACGTCTTGTGCTAGGCGTCTACATTTTCGCCACGGCGTGCGCGCAGCTTCGCTAGCTGCCCAGCCAGTGTCTCTTCAAGTTCGTCAATGCTACGGCGTTCCAGCAGCATGTCCCAGTGGGTACGCTGCGGTTTGACGTCTTCTACGTCGGGGGTATCCACGTCAACACGGAACGCTTCTTTCCCAGATTTCGTGGTCCAGGTGTCGGGTACATCAGCCTCGGCAGCAAAGGTCACGACAACCGATTCGCCGTCTTCCGAACGGTACTCAACTTGCTGACGTGGTGCAGGTTCTACCCCTGCTTCGGTTTCCATCGACTGGGCACCGAGGCGCATACCGCGCAATGAACGATCAGACATTCAGATATTCCTCCAACGAAATTTTTGCAGACAAGACAGTCTATCTAAAAAAGTCTCGCAGTGTATAACACGTCGCCGATCAATTTTGTTCCCCGTCAGTTCGACGAGATGGCCGCTCCTGGTATATATCATCTTCGATTTCCGGTTCGGCCAGGGCTTCCTCTAGTGAGGTATCATCCAACTTTGGTGCTTTCGGTGCACGATCAGCGATCTCAGCTGCAGTTGTCGGGCGCTTCGTGCGCCGTCGTGGAGTGGGCGGGGGAGTAGGGGAGGTGTCAGCGTCATGTGACTGATCACCGGCAGAAGGTTGCGGGCCGTAGGTACCGCTGAAACGATTCAGCGCATCGGTCACTTCGGAAGGGATGATCCACATCTTGGAGGATTCCGAATCAGCGATCTGGGGGAGTACCTGCAAGTACTGGTAGGCCAAGAGGTCGGCATTCGGTTTCCCTTCGTGGATCGCTTCAAACACCGTGACAATAGCTTCCGCTTCTGCATTCGCCCGCAGGATGGCCGCCTGAGCGTCACCCTCAGCTTCCAAAATAGCGGCCTGGCGTTGCCCTTCGGCCGTAAGAATCTCGGACTGCTTTTGCCCTTCGGCCGTGAGGATTGCAGCACGACGATCACGTTCAGCACGCATCTGTTTTTCCATTGAGTCTTGAATGCTGCGCGGTGGGTCGATGGCTTTTAGTTCCACCCGAGAGACCCGCAGCCCCCACTTGGAGGTGGCCTCGTCGAGAACCCCACGCAGTTGGGTATTAATGGCATCCCGTGAGGTTAATGCTTCCTCAAGATTCAGCCCCCCAACGACGTTACGCAAGGTCGTGGTGGTGAGGTTTTCAACGGCGGCAATGTAGTTCGCGATCCCATAGGTTGCTGCAGTTGGATCTGTGACTTGGAAGTACACGACGGTATCGATCGAGACGACCAGGTTGTCTTCGGTAATGACCGGTTGGGGTGGGAAAGACACGACCTGTTCACGCATATCAATCAGCGGCAACATTTCGTCCACAAACGGGATCATCATGGTCAATCCCGCCATCTGGGTTCGTTGATATTTACCGAGTCGCTGGATGATGCCGCAGTAACCCTGGGGCACGATGCGGAAGGATTTCGCCAAGACCGCCACCACAAAGACGGCCAGTACGACGAAAAGAATGATGAGAAAAATATCCACGGTGCTTCCTGAATGCTCGTTGTTTTGCGTTATCTGCTTGACACTACCCAGTCACTGCTCAACTCAGAGTGCTACGTGATTAGGTCTCAGCGGCTTCTGATGTCGTAGCCACCCATACGATGGCCCCTTCAATTTGCTGAATCACCACCCGAGTCTCCGCAGGTATAGGAGTTGGGCTGTAGGTTCGGGCTGACCAAATCTCGTTGCCGATCCGCACCATGCCGTTACTCGAAGTGACTTCCTCAGTGACCTCACCCACACGTCCAACATACCGGTTCACGCTCCAGGGGGAGGGGCCGGCGTCATTCGCCTTGCGTTTGGTGTCGAAACTTCGAAGCCAGAACAACGAGGCGATGGAAATGATCGTCACGATGATGAATTGGACATAGATCGGCGCGCCTAGAACATCAGCGATGATGGCAGTCAACGCGCCGGTAGCAATGAGCAGGAACGTCATTTCGCCGGTGATCACTTGGGCGCTGACCAAAAGTAGCATCATAATGAGCCAGAACGACCAGAAGTTCTCTACGACCCACTCAATCACGATGGCCTCCGATACGGTTCGTCATGGCTTCAGGATACTGCCTAGACGAACCGCTTGTCGTCCTGGACGCTAAAGTCGGAGCACTGTGCGAACCAGCCGGCCCACAGAACATCGGCACACCTGGACATAGAGTTCGTCCATGCTGTGTTTTCGCAGACCAAAGCGTAAACTAGCAGCATGGCCACTATTTATACAGCAGAGCTGAATCCCTCAAAACGAGAGTTTGTCACAGCATGGTTGGACAATCAGTTTTGGGGTGGCTCTGGTGAAGTCGAACTTATTGGCACCTACCGATTTGATGACGCCAGCGGGGAAGTTGGTTTGGAAGGTTTTGTCATGCGGCGTGAGGATAGAATCTTACACTTACCGGTGACGTATCGAGGAGCTCCCATTGATGGGGCCGATGACTACCTCATTAGTCAGACCAGCCACTCTGTGTTGGGAGATCGCTGGGTATACGATGCCATGGCCGACCCAGTCGGTATCCATATGCTGAACCAAGCACTAGCCGGGGAGATTCAGCAGGCTGAATACCATTTTTATAATGAAGATGGACAATATCTCGGTTCGGAAGACTCAGCCATCAGTCTGTATATCCGTGGTGAACTACCAGATAATTGGGGCACTGTATCAGTGCATCACGTCCTGGACCATCTTGATGAAGACGGTGGCGAACTCCGCAGACTCGTTGGCCGTTGGGAAGACGCCTCAGCGACGTTCTTTGAATTGACTCCCGAGCCTGAGCCGCAAACTGCGCCGATTCCAATGATGGATGAGTGAGAAATAAGGCCATTTCGTGCTCCTACTTAAAACGCCGATAATCTACATTATGTAAAGTTGGCCTATTTTCGTGGCACCTTCGAGCGATTCGCTCACATGTCACGCACTCCCCTGAGATTGCTACGCTTGCATTCCCAGGTTGCCCCTTGAGGAGCTTGCACGTCTGAACCAACATCACTTCCACGACACTGCACAAGCGTCTCGGCATGTAGTTCGTGATGGAAATGTCACCAAGTGTCACCCTGGTGCTGCCGCGACACACCAGGATGTTGGATAGCTTAATCTCCAATAAGCTGCTCGATTTGCACCGCGAGCCAATATGCGACTTTGCGGGATTCGTACCAGTAGCCTGCCTGGAGCCGCGAAGACACTGCCTGTTGCGAAACCCCCAGGAGTTGTGCAGCCTTAGTTTGTGATCGACCGGCATTAATCATTAAGCCCGCTTCCTGGCCTTCATCAGAGCGGCGTCGCTCAATGGCACAAAGTAACTGCAGCGTTGATTCTACTGGGCCGACCTCTGGCGCTTGTTTCGCATCCACCAAACTTCCATGGCGGAGTAATTCCACACTGACTCCCCCGGGCGCACGGAGCGCGTGCGGACCGACACTCGAAGCTTGCTCTAATATTCGAGCCAGCTCTGAGCTTTCCTCCGCAGTGTTCTTTTCTGCTGCGCCTACCAATCCGAGATGCACACCCCAGATAGCTGAACGGGCGGCAGACAAGATGAACCCTACAGCTTCATCGGGCGACCAGAGGCACCCCTGAACTTGATGCTGTCCAACAGCTTTAAATCCTGCGACCTCTCCCCCGACGGCGTCAGGGTGTTCATTCAGCGAAGCAACCAACTGATTGACAGTCTGCTTTGCCGCCGCAGCAGGATAGGTATTTGTCAGGCTTAGAGTCACACACAACATAGAGAACAACCCTAGCAGCTTGTGCTTATGGTACTGGTCGATCTCGTCGTGGTGTGCGACACAGTAGATGGTGCACTCCCCTGGCCTAAGCTAGAGCTATGAATTCAGAACCTCCAGCAGCATCACGCGCCACTGTGATCGGAATGTTAGGGCTCGATGCTGTGCTTATTATAATTTTTGCCGCGTTTGGCATCGCATCCCATGACGGTAGTCTCGATATGTTGAGTATCGCCAGAGTAGCGGTCCCCTTCCTCCTTCCCTATCTGTTACTGGCGGCGACGATCAAACCAACTCGGCTGATCCATAATGTCTTCCCGGTCGGAGTAGCTTTATGGCTCGTGACCGTGGTGCTAGGACCAGTGTTTCGTGCCGTTTTCTTTGGTGACACATCCGCAATGGCGTTTATCCTAGTCACTGCTGGTGTTCTAGGGGTATTCCTTTTGGGTCGGCGCAGCATTTCGAACGTGGTCACAAGACGACACCAAAACGCCTAAACTAATGACTGAACTACCCAAGGAGGACCATGGTTACCGCTTTTGTCATGATCAAGACTGTCACCGATCGCATCCCGGAAGTCGCACAAGAACTAGCCGACAAGGACGGGATCACACAGGTGTATTCGGTCACCGGAGCCTGGGACCTCATTGCGATGGTCCGAGTTCGGGAATTCGACCAACTCGAAGACGTCATCTCCGACCGGCTCTCAAAAATTGATGGCGTGGAAGCAACTGAAACTCACCTGGCGTTTCGCGCTTATTCTCGCAGTGACCTTGAAGAAGGCTTCGCGCTGGGCTTCGACTAGATCTTGAAACCACCGCGAACGCTCATCCTGGTCTCGCAGGCCGCCCCGGTGGAAGAGGGCCTCTAACGATCCTGGTTCGGCTCTGGGCGCGAGACGCGCACCCACCTGTCCAGTACTTCTTGGGCCGCGCCTGAGTCGATCGACTCTTCTGCGCGTTTCAGATTGTCACGCATCCGATCAAAAAGGTGACCGGCTGCGTTTTTATCGTACGCGGTGAGTCCGGCGGCAGTATTCAGCAAGACTGCGTCTCGGACCGGGCCCTTCTGACCGGCTAGCATGTCGCGGATGATATCAGCGTTATAGGTCCCGTCTTTTCCTGCCAGAGCCTCGACCGAGACCAGCGGGATATCGAAATCTTCGGGATGTAGCGTGTAATGTTCGACGTTGCCTTCGCGGACTTCAAAAATGGTCGACGGGCCCGAGGTAGTAATCTTGTCACGACCATCGGAGCCTCGAAACACTAGACCACGCACTCCCCTGTCGGCCAACACTCCTGCAAGCAGCGGCGCCATCCTCTCTGATGCGCACCCCAAGGCTTGAGCTTGCGCGCGCACTGGATTCGACAAGGGCCCAAGGTAGTTGAAGGCGGTGGGCACCCCCAATTGCTTCCGTGCCGGGGCGACGTAGCGCATCGATGGATGGTATTCCTGTGCAAAGAGGAAAGTAATGCCGGCCTCTTCTAAGGACTGTTTGGCACGGCTTTGGGTCAGGGTCAGATCGACACCCAACGCTTCAATCACATCCGCAGCACCCGCCGTTGAGGACGAGCCTCGGTTACCGTGTTTTACAATCCTCGCCCCGGCTCCAACTGCCACGAGTGATGACATAGTGGAAAGATTCACTGTGCCCAGACGGTCACCACCAGTGCCGACAATGTCTAAGACATCGGATGGCAGATCAACTGACACCGCCTCGTCCAACATCGCATCAGCAAGGCCTAGGAGCTCTTCAACGGTTTCGCCTTTGGTGGCCAGTGCCATCAGAAAACCGGCTATCTGCGCGTCCGTTGCTATACCAGACATCATTTCCTGCATCGCCCAGGCAGCTTGATCTTGCGTTAAATGCTGTTGCTTTGAAACTGCGTTGAGCACCGTGGGCCAATCCATGAAATACGTCCTTGAGAAAATTGGGTTCCTCTTATCTCTGGTCATCCTAATACTCCATCCAGCAGCCGCCCGGCAGATAACCGCGTAAGGCGATTGTCGCACCGTAAGACGGGCCTCTCCCCGCGGTATTTCGCTTAACAATTCCGCAACTTTGACAGCTTGTAGAAGTACCTCCCCACTGAGGTTTCGCGCAACGAAATCTGCGTTTTCGCTGGGAAAGACGCGGAACTCGCCGAGGGAGGGTCGGATCTGTCACACCCAAAAGACACGCACCCGGCAAGTCGCATTGTGAATCTTGGATAATTTCGGGCCATAATGAAAGGGTGACAACATCAACTCAGACTCTCTCGCATAATCCCACCGGCTTCCCGAGTCGGCCAAACCTTGCTGCCGTTGGCACCATGGTCTGGCTCGCCTCCGAGGTAATGTTCTTTGGTGGCTTGTTCGCTATGTACTTCACGCTGCGCTCTACTTCTCCCACTCTGTGGGAGGAAAATACGGCGCTGCTGGATCCGGTCTTGGCGACCATCAACACTGTCATTCTGGTGATCAGTTCGTTTACTGCCCAGTGGGGTGTTAAAGCTGCCGTCCAGCTACGTCCGCGCCGGACAAGTAATAAGCTCAAGGATTGGGGTGTTGTGGAATGGTTCGTCGTTTCCTTCATTCTCGGTTCTATCTTCTTGTCCGTGCAGTCGTATGAGTACGCGGTCCTGGTATCCCACGGCGTGACCGTGGCATCCAGCGCATATGGTTCAGCCTTCTACATCACCACTGGCTTCCACGCCTTGCACGTGCTGGGTGGCCTGATCGCGTTCCTGTTTGTAATTGGCCGCGCCTATCTAGCGAAGCGCTTTGGCAACCATGAATCCACGATTGCCATTGTGATCTCTTACTACTGGCACTTCGTGGACGTAGTGTGGGTCGCTCTCTGGTTCATCATCTACGTCATACAGTGACCTGTCCGGTCCGCCGGCTCGACATCAATCGCACCCCGAGGTAACCGGAACGGACTTGTCACACCTCATCCGGTTATACAAAACGTAAGGAATCCATAAAGTGAAGGCACTCTCACAGAACCGCCGCCACCCGATGGTTGGAGTGGCCCTGCTGCTGCTGGGTCTGCTACTGACCGGAGGTCTCTACTCGCTGGCCTCCAATATCAATTCTGCGTCGGCATACTCGCAGGCGGACTACACCAGTGCAGATAACATTGCCGACGGTGAAGCCCTGTTCAATGCCAACTGCGCTTCCTGTCACGGTATCGGCGCTACCGGTGGTCCAGCTGGTCCATCGCTGATTGGTGTCGGTGCTGCCTCCGTCGACTTCCAAGTTGGTACCGGCCGCATGCCGCTACAGATGAGCGGTCCTCAAGGCGCCCAGAAGCCCGTGCAGTTCAACGAAGAGCAGACCATGCAGATGGCTGCATACGTACAGTCGCTTGGCGTTGGCCCATCCGTACCTGAAGACGAGTACCTGGACACGGACCATGCCGATGTGAACCTGGCTCGCGGTGGCGACCTGTTCCGCGTCAACTGCGCGATGTGTCACGCAGCCTCAGCTGAAGGTGGCGCTCTGACTCGGGGTAAATACGCCCCAACGCTGCACGGTGTTTCGGAAAAGCACATCTACGAGGCCATGGTTACCGGACCACAGAATATGCCCGTCTTCTCGGACACGAACCTGACTCCAGAAGATAAGCGTGACGTTATCGCTTACCTCAAAGAGTTCGAAACCCAGGGCCATCCCGGTGGTGAAAACCTTGGTTCAATTGGTCCAGTTGCTGAAGGTCTGTTCATTTGGACAGCCGGCCTGGGTGTCCTGATTGGTTTCATGGTGTGGATGACCACACGATCCAACTAAGATTTATCGCATCATCGTCGATTAACAACATCACCAACATCACTCGAGTAAAGGAATCAGATCTATGGGCGAGCACCGCCACGGAGATCCCGGTACACCGGGCACCGTAGAGCGCGCTGGAGACGATTCGGGTAAATTCGCTATTGAAAACCCGGGATTGCCACCTCACCGGCCACGTAC
>CALBOC010000288.1 GCA_937896705.1 uncultured Micrococcaceae bacterium
GACCATGCTGGCCATCCAACAAGAACAATTCGGCGATGTCGACGTGTTACAACCGGTGCGTTTGCCGATCCCAGAACCGGGTCTCAGTGAAATCCTCGTTCGTGTCTATGCCTCCGGGATTAATCCGACTGATTGGAAGAATCGGGCCGGGAATGCCTTTAATCGCGATCTGCCACTGGTGCTGGGGTGGGATGTGTCGGGCGTAGTCGAAGCAGTCGGGACTGGTGTGACCCTGTACAAGCCCGGCGATGAGGTCTTCGGGATGCTGCCATATCCCTACGGTGTGGGCGCGCACGCTGAATATGTTGTGGGCCCAACTCGTGCGTTCGTCCCGAAACCCACGATGATCGATCACGTTCAGGCCGGGGCGCTGCCGTTGGCCGGCCTAACGGCCTGGCAGGGACTGATTGATACTGCACACCTGGAGCCCGGCAATCGCGTGCTGATTCACGCGGCCGCCGGCGGCGTCGGTCATCTGGCTGTGCAGATTGCTAAGGCCCACGGTGCGACCGTGATCGGCACTGCTAGCGAAGCCAAGCACGATTTCTTGTATGACCTTGGTGTTGACGAGGCGATCGATTATCGGCAGGTAGATTTTGCCAAGGTGGTCCGAGACGTCGACGTGGTCTTTGATCCGATCGGTGGAGATTATCAGCTGCGTTCGCTGCAGACGCTGCGTCCCGGTGGGACGTTAGTATCGATCATCCCGCGCGCCGCAGACGGTTTGTGGGAAGAAGTCAAGCGGTTGGGTGTGCGCGCCGAACTGCTCCTGGTCGAAGCGGATTTCGCTGGCATGGCCGCGCTGGCCAACCTCGTGGAAGAGGGCAAGCTTCGCGCCGAAATTGCCGGCACCTATCCGTTACGCGCCGCAGCCGAAGCACATCAGGCCGGTGACACCGGACGTACCACGGGTAAAATGGTGTTGGTAACCGACGCGCTGGAACAGTCCTAACCCACCGCTGCGGCTTCGCGTTTATTTGCCCGGGCGATGAAGAGTCCCACAATCACCGCGGCCACCGCGATGGCACCCCAGATGCCGACCACGGCCCAGGCGGCACCTGCAATCACGAGCGGCGGCACAAACGTCACGGCGGTAATCTCAACAGGCGTGACGGGAATATAGGCAATCCCGAAATCCTCCAGCGTGTTGGACTCCAACTTCGGATCTACTACCCGCAGCATCGCGATGCCGGTGGCCACTGCACCGGTTGACCAGCCCCAGGTAAAGATGGAGCGTTCGAACCAGCCATCATGCATGAGCCGGGGCGCGACCCACAACCCCAAGAACAGTGCCAAGACCAGTCCGAACACGAACATCAACAGCAGCTCGAACCCAAAATCAGCCACCACCTGCGGTTGAATCGAGGCGATACCTGCGACGATCAGCACATCTGTGGCCGTACCCGAAATGGATTGCAGCGTGGACTTATCGACGTATTTTGCCACCCGGCCCTTAGACATGGCGGCACGTATTACAAGCCCGGTCAGGAATGCCAAGACAAAGACCGGCACCGAGAGACTTGGCCAAACGTACCCGATGACCAACGACAGCCCGTAGGCTACCGCCGCAATCATAACCACCAGAGAAATCTGGAACCCAAGCGATTCGATAGAAGACCCCGTGTGGGTGTGCTGGCCAATCGAGGGCCGCTTATCAACTTCTCGAATCACACCGGTACGTTCGGCCTCGGGCAGTTTACTAATCGAGCTAAAAGCTTTGACGTGTCCTCGGCTTGCCGCGATACGCGCCTGAATAATGCCTCCGACGATCCCGATGATGAGCCCGACGGTTGCTGAGGTGAAGGCCAGCGAGGAGATTTCAGGGTCAGTGGCTGCAAACGCATCGCCCATAGCAGCAGCGGTGCCATACCCACCGGCCCAGCCGGCAAATAAAATAACGCCCAGCGCATCGGGAGCATCAAAAAGCGGCTGTAACACCATCAGGACGATGGCCATACCTAAAGCCACCTGCAGCGAGTACATCAGCACGCCGTGGGCAGCGAATCCCCCGACGTTGCGGTTGAGTTTGCGGACATCGAAGTCATCGGTCATAGCGACCGCGGCGAACACGACCGCAATTAACACCGAGGAATACGTCGAGAGCTGGTCAGAAAATGGTAACCATCCCAGCACCTGTGGTCCCAGCAAGAGCCCGAGGATACCGGCGAGCACCGATGCCGGAATCATCAATTGCTGGATGGGACGAATCACGGCGCGCAATCCGGCGCCGATAATGAGGAGCAGGCCGATCAGGCCGGCATCAACCAGGATGGTCCACGGGGTAAACTCCATGGCCGTCAAGCTACAATAGGTTGAGCTTTTAAACAATATTTGATCCATGCGGGAGGTGTGGCTTGGCGTTACGGATTGTCACGGTGGGAAAACGCCACGAACCGTGGGTGGCCGAGGGCATCGAGCGGTTTAGCAAGCGTCTGAAAAAACCGTACGACGTGGAGTTCAAACTCGTGCCGCACACCACCGCCGGCGAGCAGCGCTCCCGCGAAGAAGAATCCGCAGCCATTGACAAGCATCTGCGCCCGGCCGATCACGTGATGTTGTTGGACGAGCGTGGCACCCAATTCACCTCGCCCCAACTAGCCGGGCATCTTCAGCAGCTATTCGACACCTCGCGTCACCCGGTGCTGGTCATCGGCGGGGCGTACGGCGTCAATGACCGGCTGCGAGCGCGAGCCGACACCGTGTGGTCACTCTCGAAACTGGTGTTTCCGCATCAGTTGGTTCGGCTGATGGTTACCGAGCAGATTTATCGCGCGCAGGAAATTTCTGCGGGCCGACCGTATCATCACCAGTAGTCTTAGCTCATGACCAACGCTGTGCTGGATACGTTCTCTGCGGCCACCAAATCGTGGTTCGAAACGTCGTTTGATGCGCCGACTAAAGCGCAGATTGGCGCGTGGGAGACCATCGCCTCGGGCCAACACGCCCTGGTCATTGCCCCGACGGGTTCGGGCAAGACGCTGGCCGCGTTTTTGTCGGCCATCGATAAACTCATCACCCAACCCGCCGATCCGAAGCATCGCACCAAAGTGTTATACATTTCGCCGCTGAAGGCACTCGGGGTCGACGTGGAACGCAACCTGACCGCCCCGTTGGTCGGGATCACCCAAACGGCCCAGGCCCACGGGCAGGAAGTCCCGGAAATTCGCACGGGGGTGCGCTCGGGGGACACCTCGGCGCGGGATCGTCGTCGCCTCATTACCGATCCGCCGGAAATTTTAATCACGACCCCCGAGTCGCTCTATCTAATGTTGACATCCAAGGCACGCGAAACCTTATCCGGGGTCGAGACCGTGATCATCGATGAGGTCCACGCACTGGCCGGTAATAAACGCGGTGCGCACCTGGCCGTGTCCCTGGAACGGTTGGATGCGCTGCTGGATGAGCCGGCCCAACGCATCGGGCTATCGGCAACCGTGCGGCCTGCCGAAGAAGTCGCCCGATTCTTGGGCGGGGTCCAACCGGTCACAGTCGTGGACGGCGCCGAACAAAAGCGCTGGGACATTACCGTGGCGGTCCCGGTGACCGATATGACCCAACCGGATACCGGCGCATCCCCGGAAGAAAACGTCTCGATGTGGCCCCACGTCCAGGCCAAGATCATGGATCTGGCCCAGGATTACCGGTCGATGATCGTGTTCGTGAATTCGCGACGCTCGGCCGAACGGCTCACCGAGGCGCTCAATGAGCTGTGGGAGCAGCGCCAAGAAGACGACGAATTACCCGACGAGGACTTTGCCCGCACCCACCACGGCTCGATGTCGGCCACCGCGCGCTCCGAGGTCGAAGAAGGCCTGAAGTCGGGCACCCTGCGGCTGGTCGTGGCAACATCGTCGTTGGAACTGGGCATTGACATGGGCGTGGTCGATGCGGTCGTGCACCTGCAATCAGCCCCCACGGTTGCCGCCGGACTGCAGCGTGTTGGGCGTGCCGGCCACCAAGTCGGTGAAGTGTCCGTCGGGTGGTTCTTCCCGCTGCACCGGGCCGATGTGGTCGATGCGGCCGTGGTGACCGAACGCATGCTGACCGGCCAGATCGAAGCGCTGTCGATTCCGGCCAACCCGTTGGATATCCTGGCCCAGCACACGATCGCGGCCGCTGCGATGGACGAGCTGGTAGACCAACAGTGGTTAGACCTGATCCGTCGCGCGGCACCGTTTACCACCTTGTCGCTGGATGTCTACGCTTCGGTGCTGGACTTGCTGGCCGGTAAGTACGTCTCGGATGAGTTCTCGCAGCTCAAACCCCGAGTGGTATGGGACCGCGAAGCCGGGACCATCACGGCCCGGCCCGGAGCCCAACGCTTGGCCGTCACCTCGGGCGGCACCATCGCTGACCGCGGCCTGTTCGGGGTCTATCTGGCCACCGATACCGACGCGGCCAAACGGGTCGGCGAGCTCGACGAAGAGATGGTCTATGAATCCCGGGTGGGCGAAACCATCATCCTGGGCGCGACCACCTGGCAGATCCAAGACATCACCCACGACCGCGTGCTCGTCACCCCGGCCTTCGGCCAACCCGGTAGGCTGCCATTTTGGCGCGGCGACCAACCCGGCCGCCCGTTAGAACTGGGTCGAGCCACCGGGGCGTTTCGGCGCGAAGCGCTCGCGGACCCCAAGGTTGATGCCCGCCTTCAAGCCGCCGGACTGGATGACAATGCTCGCGCCAACCTGCTGAGCTACCTCAACGAGCAGCGCGAAGCGACCGGGCATCTGCCCACCGACACGACCATCGTGGTCGAACGCTTCCGAGATGAGCTCGGCGACTGGCGCGTCATCCTCCACTCCCCGTTTGGCAAAGGCATCCACGCCCCCTGGGCGCTGGCCATCTCGGAGCGCGTCAAGGCCACCTACGGGTTTGATGCCAACGCGATGGCCGGCGACGACGGCATCATCGTGCG
>CALBOC010000289.1 GCA_937896705.1 uncultured Micrococcaceae bacterium
TCCCATTCGTCAACAGCATCATGCTGTGGGTCATCATGAGCCTGATCGGCGTCTTTGGCATGATGTACCTGTCACCAGCAAGCGTTTCCCCCAGCGAGTACCCGGATGAAGTACCAAGCCAGGACTTTGCGACTGCTCTGGGTCTGGTATTGACCCTTGGCAACATGGGTGCCGTGATCTTCCCATACGTCTACACGCTGGGCACCGAAATGGGCAGTTCCGCCTTGGGTTGGTGGCTCATTGCCGGACTATCTGCCCTGAGCATTCTGGGCATTCGGATGGCCCGGGAGCCCCGGGTGGCACAACCTTCCAAAAGCGCCGAAGAAGTACTCAATGAACAAGCTGTGACAAACCAAGTCCCTGCCTAACTTCGACTACCGCTTCGAGGGCATGTTCCACATTGTGGAGCATGCCCTCGAAGCGTTTAACCCAGATGTTGCCAGCCAGTGCTAAGGCTTGCGGACGCTGTGACATTGTCTGACCTAGTCCGCGTTACAACAACCATTGAGCTAAGCCAACCCCTCACATAGGCTGACCAACACAAGTCGAACAACACAGCACATGCCGGAATGCGCGCCTGAGGCAGCACTAATCGCGGGGGGACGACATGGTCCAGCAGGATCCTGCAAGTAAAGCCACCGGATCTCACCTGAAACGTGATGTCGTGGATCAACGAGCGGCAGCGGGGCAAGAATTATCGGAAGGTATGAAAGCCCCACCGGTCAAATACAGCGAATGGCTGCGAAAGATAGTTGGTCTTGTCGGCGGGGTCATTGCCGCGGTGCTGCTATATCTGGCATTACCTGCGGAACTGGCCATGTGGCCGAAACTGACCGCCGCGACTGCCGTCCTGATGGCTATCTGGTGGATGACCGAGGCAATCCCCATCCCAGCTACGGCACTCGTGCCACTCATTGTCTTCCCGCTACTGGTCCCGGCGGAAGAATCAGATGGCGGAGTGACCGTTTCGGAAGTCGGAGCCAACTACGGCAACGACATTATTTTCCTTTTCATGGGCGGGTTCCTGCTGGCCCTGGGGATGCAACGCTGGAACCTGCATCGCCGGATTGCGCTCCTGGTCTTGCGAAGTATGGGCTCCCGCACGAATGCGCTCATCGCCGGGTTTATGATCGCTACCGGATTCCTGTCCATGTGGGTCTCCAACACTGCCACCGCGGTGATGATGTTACCGATCGGAATCTCGGTGCTGCTTTTGGTCAAAAAGATCACCGACGGTGACGAAACCGCGGAGAGTATCGAGCATGGGACCGACATCGAAGCATCGCAAGAAGATGTCGCGGAAGTCTCGAGCACAAATTTTGGTACGGGGCTGATGTTGGCCATCGCTTACTCAGCCTCCATCGGTTCGTTAGGGACGATCATCGGAACTCCGCCCAATGCGTTATTGGCAGCCCACATGGCCGCGAATCACGATCTGGAGCTTGGTTTTGGTCGCTGGATGATGGTGGGGGTCCCACTGTCCATCGTTTTGATGATCGGCGCATGGTTCGTGCTCACCAAGGTCATGTTCAAACCCGAGGTCAAAGAAATTCCCGGGGGCGCAGAACTTATCCGCAACGAGTGGCAGAAACTGGGACCGATGTCGATGGGAGAACGCTCCGTCCTGATCGTGTTCGTAATAGCGGCACTGTCCTGGATTTCAGTACCGCTCATTTCTGAGTACATCTTCGGACTCGAAGAGCCCGTCGTCTCGGATGCCGGTATCGCGTTGATCGTGGGGTTAGCGATGTTCATCCTTCCCGGCGGATCCGGTCGGGGGATTCGACTCTTGAACTGGGACACCGCACTGCACCTGCCCTGGGGCGTCCTGTTGCTTTTCGGTGGCGGATTGGCACTGTCAGCGCAGTTTTCGGACTCCGGATTGTCCGAGTGGCTAGGAACTCTGGTCGAAGGTCTGGGCGGAATTCCCGTCTGGATCATGGTCGCTTTAGCCACGGTCGGAATTTTGGTTCTCACCGAGATGACCTCAAATACCGCGACCGCAGCAACCTTCTTGCCAGTAGCTTCTGGGATTGCCATGGGCACCGGTATCGAACCGCTGATGCTAACCGCACCGGTCGCGTTAGCTGCTACGTGTGCCTTCATGCTGCCGGTGGCCACGCCACCAAATGCGATCGCCTTTGGTTCCGGGTACGTCACCATCGGTCAGATGGTCAAAGGTGGAGCGCTCATCAACGTGCTGGCAGTCGTCCTGATAACCATTACTGCCATGACTCTGCTGGTCTGGGTATTTGGCATCACGAACTAGCCAAGAACATCCCCACAAATATCAATAAGACCCAGGAGCGAAACTTCAACGTCCGAACCCGATAAACTGAGAGCCTCATGACCAGATCTTCTTCCGGTGAAACAATGCTCGACCGTGTGTTGCGCATCCTGTCTGCTTTTGATGCCCGCCGCCGACAGATCACCGTCGCAGACTTGTCACGCATCACAGAGATCCCATTAGCCACCACGTATCGGTTAGTCGGCCAGCTAGCTGACGAAGATATCCTGACCCGCTACCCCGACGGCTCCATTGGATTGGGCATGCGACTGTGGGAATTAGCCGCCCGCTCCTCCCCCGCCCTCAGTCTTCGCACCGCGGCGATGCCGTTCTTAGACGATGTGCAGTCCATTTTCCGACAACACACCCAACTATCCGTCCTGGATGCCCACGAAGTGCTCGTGGTGGAACGCTTATCGTCCCGCCGGTCCGTGGTCAATCAGGCTACCGTCGCGACCCGGATGCCGGTGCACACGGTGTCGATGGGTCTGGTGCAATTAGCATTTCAGCCGCAGCACGTGATTGACGAATATTTCAAACACTATCCCGACGCCAAACAGCTTTCCTATCCAGGAACCGGCAAGATGACCCACACCCTGGCGAAAATACGGCAAGAGGGTTTCGCAATGCTCGACGGCATGCTGGATGACGGCACCACCGGGGCTGCGGTCCCCGTCTTTGATAAACCGACCGGTCGGAATCGAGTCGCTATCGCCGCGATCTCGGTGGTGATCCCCGAAGATTTTGAGCCCCGCTCGGCAGTGATACCGGTGTTAATGGCCGCCTCTCGCGGACTGACCCGCGCACTGCATCCGGTCACTGAGCCGCGTTAATTCTCATTTGATGAGAATACGGTGGCGTAGGCCACCGCCTGTGTCGGACACTTGAAGAGATCATTACACGTTGTGCAACCGACAGGAGTTCGTTTGACCACGCAAGCTGAAACCACCCAGGTGGGAATCGTTGGAGGCGGTCCAGCAGGATTAATGCTGTCGCATCTGCTCGCCCGGGCCGGTATTGATAATATCGTGCTGGAAACCCGCGACCACGAAACCATCAAAAACACCCACCGTGCGGGCATCCTCGAAACCGGGGCCGTGGAACTGCTCACCGAATACGGCGTAGACTCACGCATTCGCGAGATCGGGTACGAACACCACGGAATCGACCTGCGCTTCGACGGCAAGTCGCACCGCATTAACTTCAAAGAACTCATCGACGCATCAGTCTGGTTGTACCCGCAAAACGAAGTCTTCGTTGACCTGGCGGCGGCTCGCGCTCGCGACGGTGGCGACGTACGGTACGAACACACCGTCACCGGGTTGGAAGATGTCGAAACTGACGCACCAAAAATCCACTACACCGACGCTGATGGCAACCCAGGGACCATCCAAGCGCAGATCCTGGTCGGTGCTGACGGCTCACGGTCCTTCTGCCGGCGGGCGATTCCATCGGAGACCCGTCAAGAACATAAAATCGAGTACCCCTTCGCCTGGTTCGGCATTCTTACCGAGGCTCCACCAAGTGCCGAGGAACTCATTTATGCCAACTCCCCTCGCGGTTTCGCCCTGATTTCGCAGCGCAACGAGAAAGTCCAGCGCCACTATTTCCAGTGTGACCCCAATGAGAACCCCGATGACTGGACCGAAGACCAGATTTGGGATGAGCTCCAGGCTCGCGTAGACGGGCCGGACGGTTTCCAGCTCAAACGCGGTCCGATTTTTGAAAAAACCGTCTTGAAATTCCGCTCATTCGTGGCCGAACCGATGCGATGGGGCAACCTATTTTTAGCCGGCGACGCCGGCCACACGGTCCCACCAACCGGCGCCAAGGGCCTAAACCTGGCCTTTGCCGACGTCAAAGTCCTCTTCTCGGCCCTCGAACAGTTTTTCACCACCGGGCAGACCACCGGCATCGATGAATATTCCGAGACCGCGTTGCGCCGGGTCTGGAAAGCGCAGAACTTCTCGTACTGGATGACCAGCATGCTGCACACCCGGGACGACGCCTCCTCATTTGAAACCCGACGTGCCATTGGGGAACTCCACACCGTGGTGGGATCGAAATACGGACGTCAATACCTTGCCGAGTCGTACTGCGGCTGGCCCCACGAATAACTTGCTGACAAAGAAAGGATTGTGAAGTGTCTGAGCAAAACCAACGCCTGGATCCGCTGGCCACAGCCGACTCGCAGGACTCAATCACCGCTGAAATCGAAGACCTCCACGCGACCTATCGCGCCGGGGTGGAAGCCGACAGCTCCAACGAAGAAACCCAACCGAGACTGGACTTCGCGCCCTACCGCTCGTCGCTGCTGCGGCATCCCACCAAGGACTTACACCACACCGACCCGGAAACCATCGAGCTGGCCTCACCGGCCTTTGGGCATCGGGATGTCCATCTCTTGGAATCTGATCTGACCATTCAGCACAATGGCGAACCCATCGGTGAACGCATCAAGGTCCGCGGCCGTGTGCTCGACGGTAATGGCCGTCCGGTCCGCGGGCAGCTCATTGAAATTTGGCAGGCCAACGCCGCTGGTCGATACATTCACAAGCGTGACCAGCACCCAGCCCCGATTGATCCAAACTTCTCCGGCGTTGGTCGTGCCATCACCGGCGATGACGGATCCTATGAGTTCACCACCATCAAACCGGCACCGTATCCGTGGAAAAACCACCACAACGCCTGGCGTCCAGCCCACATTCACTTCTCACTGTTCGGCACCGACTTCACCCAGCGCATGATCACCCAAATGTATTTTCCGGGTGACCCGCTGTTTGCGCTGGATCCGATTTATCAATCCATTACCGACCAAAAAGCTCGCGACCGCCTGGTGGCGACGTATGACCACTCGGTGACCAGCCACGAATGGAATACCGGGTACTCCTGGGACATCGTACTCACCGGTTCCCAACGCACCTGGATGGAGGACGAAGACCATGACCACTAATGATCTCACCCCAACACCCGGCCAGACTATTGGCCCGTTCTTCGGGTATTTCAACGCCGCCGAGAACGTTCACCTGCCCTTTGAAAATGGTGACAACCTCGTCCCTCCGGGTGATGCCCGGGCCGTTCAGCTCATCGGCACCGTCTACGACGGTGCGGGCACGCCGATCCCGGATGCGATGATCGAAATCTGGCAGGCAGATGAACACGGCAATATCCCCAACCAGGATGGTTCGCTAATTCGTGACCCGTTTGCTTTCACCGGCTGGGGGCGTGCAACCACCGACAACGTCGGGACCTACCGTTTCACCACGGTAGAACCCGGGGCCACAGACGAAGGCAAGCCCCCGTTTATCCACGTGGTGGTCTTTGCTCGCGGTCTGCTCAATAAGTTGCACACCCGTGTGTATCTGCCAGACACCGCGGGCCTTGAGACTGACGAAACTCTGTCGGCCCTGGGAGATCGCGCTCAGACGCTGATCGCCACCCGTGACGGCAAACGACTGATTTTCGACATTCACCTGCAAGGTGACCACGAGACGGTGTTCTTCCAGTTTCCGGGGATGACCTACCCGAAAGCCTAGGTTTCAGCCACACGATACCCGCCCGTGAACTCGGGCGGGTATCGTTGTGTCCAGACCCCCTGATGCGAAAAGGAATCCAACCTGTGTATGACTATGGCTTGCTCAACCCTGTCTGGGCGGGCACTCGCGCTGCAGAACAGACCTCTGATGTCGCCTTTGCTCAGGCGATGCTGGATGTAGAAGCCGCCTGGTGTCGAGCACAAATCCGTTTCGGGACCGCACCCGAATCCATCCGCCAAGCAGTCGAGACGGCCTGCGATATTACCGCCTATGATCTCACTAACATGGCGGCTAAAACCCCCGACGGAGCAAATGCGCTGATCCCCCTGCTGGCCGAATTACGCAACAAGGTCGCAGCACAACATCCCGAAGCCGTGTCCTACATCCACCGCGGGGCGACGTCGCAAGACATTATTGATACCGCGTTGATGCTGGTCGCGGCTCGCGCCGGAGACGATATTGTGGCCCATCTCAAAACCACGGTGCGGCAGCTGAGCGCGCTGGCCGAAGAGCACGCCGAGACTGTGATGATCGGTCGCTCGCTGGGCCAACACGCGCAACCCATCAGCTTTGGCTACCGCGTCTCACAGTGGCTTGAGGCTATTGCGACCGCAGGACAGCACGTTGAGACCGCCGTCAATGGCCTGCCGGTTCAATGGGGCGGTGCCGTGGGAACCTCCACGTGGTGGGTCGATTATTTCAAAGCCGAACAGCCCGAACACGATCCGATGCAACTGGTCAATGCCCAGCGCGATGTGTTCGCCGAGGAACTCGGTCTAGCCTCAGCCTCGGTCTGGCATGCCAACCGGATGCCCGTCACCCGCCTGGCCCACACGGCATTTGATGTCGTGGCCGCCGCGGCCAAACTGGCCAATGACGTGCTGACCGCTGTCCAGGCCGAACACGCCGAGCTGGCCGAACCAACCGCACCCGGCCGCGGTGGATCTTCGGCGATGCCCCACAAGAACAACCCGGTGTTGTCCATTCGGATTAAGAATGCGGCCCAGGAGGCCACCGGGCATCTAACCGCCTTGCACACCGGAGTGATCAGCAATACCGCCGAACGTGCCGACGGCGGATGGCACACCGAATGGGCGGCCCTGCGCGGGCTGCTGCGCATCACCGGTGCGGTGGCAGAAATCTTGACCGAACTGACCGCGGGGCTGCAAGTCTTTCCGCACACCATGCGCCGAAACCTCGAAATTCACGGCAACTACCTCTTCCAGGGGCGGCTCAGCCAGTGGCTGGCACCGCTGGTCGAAGCCCACGGCGCCGCAGCGCCCGGAGACGGCAAGCAGCTTATCGAGTCCGTCTGTCAGGAGGCCATTGCTTCCGGCAAGGATCTCGCCCACACCTTGGTCGAACGACTGCCCGATGGCATCGTCAGTGTCGAAGCTATCGAAAAAATGTTAGATCCTTCCGGATACATGGGAGGAGCTGCCACAATCGTGGCAGAAGTAAACTCGCGTTACAGAAAGTGGAGTACATGAGCCAACTACAGATCGCCGGCATCCAATTCACCGAACCAGATGCCACCAAACCACTTTTGGTGCTGGGCCCCGGGCTCGGCACCGCGGTAGAACCCCTGTGGGGCAAGACCGCCCAATTACTGGCCAACGACTACGAAATCATCGGCTACGATCTGCCCGGCCACGGCCGCTCCGAACCATCCACCGAACAGTGGGCACTGGATGATCTGGCCAATGCGGTCGCCGACTTGGCGACCCAGACCAAAGGTGACACCGATCGGCCGGTCTACTTTGCCGGCGTCTCACTCTCCGGTGCCATCGCCCAACGCTTAGCGGCCTTGCACAGCAAACTGTTCGCTCGCATTGCCATGGTGTGCGCCTCACCAAAATTCGGGACCCAACAGGCCTGGCAGGAACGAGCCGAGTTCGTCTCCCAGGCCGGGACCCCCGCGATGGTCGAGCGTTCAGCCAAAACCTGGTTTGCCGACGGCTTCATCGATAAGCAGCCGACCGAGGCCACCGCGCTGCTGCACTCTTTACAAGACGCCGATCGGTTTAGTTACGCTCACGCCTCGATTGCCCTGTCGGAATTCGATATGTCGGATGAACTCGCCAATATCAGCGTGCCCATGCTGGCGTTAGCCGGTGCGGTGGATCCGGTGTCGCCGCCCGAACACGCCCGCACCGTGGCGTCTGCGGTCCAAGACGGTCAGTCCGCAGTGCTAGATAATGTTGCCCACCAAGCTCCAACCGAAGACCCGCAGGGGACCGCGCGCATCCTGCACGCCTTCTTCTCGGGTCAACAGGTCGAACAAACCTCGGGGGAACAAACCATCGCAGAGGTCTATGACGCCGGGATGGTTGTGCGTCGTGAAGTGCTCTCCGATGCCCATGTGGACCGGGCGACTGCCAACGCTGATGCGTTCACCGAGGACTTCCAAGAAATGATCACGCGGTACGCCTGGGGCACCATCTGGACCCGTCCGGGACTGGATCGACGGATGCGCTCGGCAGTTACCATCACCGCGATGGTCGCCGGAAAGTACTGGGACGAGCTCGCCATGCACGTCAAAGCTGCCCGGCGCAACGGCCTGACCGTCGATGAGATCAAAGAGATCTTGCTCCAAACGGCAATCTACTGTTCGGTGCCAGCCGCCAACGTGGCATTTTCGGTCGCCAAAGACGCGCTTGCCGAATACGACGCCAAAGAAGCCTAAAACTTCCTTTTGACAGATAGTCCGGTCCACGACATGTGGGCCGGACTTTTGTCGTCTATGACGCAGATCTCTTCCGACGCGCACCCGGGCAAGCTATAGTAGAAGTATCGCAGAGCGAACTTACGTTCGCACAGCGAACAACTTTCTTGCTGACCGGAAGGAATCATGCAACAGGTATATGTTTACGACGCAGTCCGCACGCCGTTCGCCAAACTCGGCGGCGCTTTGGCCGGCGTTCGTCCCGATGACCTCGCCGCCCACGTCATTAAAGCGATGGTCGAGCGCCACCCGAATCTCGATCAGGCCAACATCGATGAAGTCGTGTTCGGCAACGCCAACGGCGCCGGTGAAGAAAACCGCAACGTCGGCCGTATGGCATCCTTGCTAGCCGGGCTGCCCACCACGGTTCCAGGCCTGACGGTTAACCGGCTGTGTGCATCCTCGCTGGATGCTGCCATTCATGCCAGCTACTCGATCGGCTCCGGTGACAACAACCTCGTGCTCACCGGTGGTACCGAATCGATGTCACGCGCCCCATATGTGGTCCCAAAACCCGAACGCGCCTACCCCGCCGGCAACTCCCAGATGGTATCCACCACCCTGGGCTGGCGCCTAGTCAACCCCAAGATGCCCGAGGAATGGACCGTCTCGTTGGGTGAAGCCACCGAGCAGCTGGTCGACAAATACCAGGTGTCTCGTGAACGCCAAGATGAATACGCCGTACTGTCTCACCAGCGCGCTCACGCGGCCTGGGAAGCCGGCCGCTTCGACAACCTGGTGGTACCCGTCGGCGATGCCGAGCGTGACGAAACCATTCGTCCAGAAACCAGCATCGAAACCCTGTCCGGGTTGCGCACCGTATTCCGGAAGGAAAACGGTACTGTCACCGCAGGCAATGCCTCGCCAATGAATGATGGTGCTGCCGCAGTTCTGCTGGGCTCCGAACAAGCCTCCACGACCCTGGGTGCTGACCCACTGGTTCGGATTGCCTCCCGCGGTGTGGCCTCCAATGAGCCACAGTACTTTGGTGAAGCACCGGTTCCAGCCGCAAACTTAGCTCTGGAACGCGCCGGTATCACCTGGGATCAGGTGGGCGCCATTGAACTCAATGAAGCCTTCGCCGCACAGGTGCTCGTGAACCTAGACTCCTGGGGTATTGCCCTGGATGACGAACGCGTCAACGCCTGGGGCGGTGCGATTGCACTGGGTCACCCACTGGGTGCCTCCGGCTCGCGTGTCCTTGGAACCCTGGCCCGCCGTCTGAAAGCCGAGAACCGCCGCTGGGGTGTCGCCGCACTGTGTGTCGGTGTCGGTCAAGGTGTTGCCATGGTCGTTGAAAACGAAGACGCCACAGAGTAAAGGAAACGATATGACGAAAATTGTAGAATCCGCTGCCGAAGCCGTCGCCAATATCAACGACGGATCCACCGTGTTGATCGGTGGCTTCGGAAACGCCGGCCAGCCGATGGAACTCATCGGCGCCCTGTTAGAGGGTGGGGCCAAGAACCTGACCATCGTCAATAACAACGCCGGCCAGGCTGACGAAGGCCTGGCGCTACTGATTAAAGAGCGCCGGGTGGACAAAATCATCTGCTCGTTCCCGCGTCAGTCAGACTCCTGGCACTTCGATGAGGCCTACCGCGCCGGAGAGATCGAACTCGAGCTCGTCCCGCAGGGCAACCTCGCCGAGCGTCTTCGTGCAGCTGGTGCTGGCATCGGCGCGTTCTTCACCCCAACCGGATACGGCACGATGCTGGCCGAGGGCAAAGAGACCCGTGAAATCAACGGCCGGAACTACGTACTGGAATACCCCATCCACGGTGATGTAGCCCTGATCAAGGCCTTCCAGGGTGACGAGAAGGGCAACCTGGTCTACCGCAAGACCGCCCGGAACTTCGGTCCGATGATGGCTACCGCAGCCAAGCAGACCATCGTACAGGTCGAAGAGATCTTGCCCACCGGTCAGCTGAACCCAGAAAACATTGTGACCCCCGCGATCTATACCGACGTCATGGTGGCCATTGAAACTGAGTCCACCGCACTGGCTGCACGTGAACAAGGAGCGAAATAATGCTACGTAGTGAAAGAGTTGACCGCGAAACCTTAGCCGAGATTGTTGCCGGCGATATTAAGTCCGGCTCATTCGTCAACCTCGGCATTGGTCAGCCGACCCTGGTCTCAAACTATTTGACCGCGGAACACGACGTCACCCTGCACACCGAAAACGGGATGCTAGGGATGGGTCGCGCGGCCGAAGAAGACGAGATTGATGGCGATCTGATCAACGCCGGGAAAATCCCGGTCACCGAAACACCCGGCGCCGCCTACTTCCATCAGGCCGATTCCTTTGCGCTGATGCGCGGCGGCCATCTGGATGTCTGCGTCCTAGGTGCCATGCAGGTCTCTGCAACCGGCGACTTGGCCAACTGGCACACCGGCGCCCCCGATGCCATCCCAGCCGTTGGTGGAGCCATGGACTTGGCCATCGGCGCCAAGCAAGTGTATGTCATGATGAACCTGTTCACCCGCGAGGGCGAGATCAAACTGCTGCCAAAAGCGACCTACCCGCTGACCGGTGTTGGCTGTGTGTCCCGGGTGTACACCGACCACGGGATCTTTGAGCTGTCGGACTCCGGTACGGTCACCGTCAAAGGATTATTCGGGCTGAGCTTTGATGAGCTGCAGTCCAAGTCCGAAATCGAATTCGTCGATGCCACCGGAAACTAAGTCCGGACTCTTCGTCCAGTCGTTTGCCCGAGGCCTCGAAGTGATCGAGGCCTTCGGGCAGACGCCGACGATGACCCTGACCGACCTGGCCGAAGCCACCGGACTCTCCCGGGCAACGGTGCGTCGGTTCGTCTACACCTTAGTGAATCTCGGGTACGTCCGAGCCACCGAGAAACACTTTGCGTTGACCCCAAAGATCATGAACCTGGGATTCGCCTATTTGGCCTCCCAGCCGCTGGTCGAACTCGTCGAACCGGTGTTATCTCACCTGTCTCAAGAGTTAGGACAATCCACCTCGGTGTCCGTGTTAGATGGGACCGACGTGGTCTATATCGCTCGGCAAGAGACCACCTCGATCATGCGCATCAACATCACGGTCGGCACTCGGTTCCCCGCCTACGCAACGTCGATGGGGCGTGTACTGCTGGCTGGCCTTGATGAAGCCCAGCTGGAAGCGTATTTCGCGCAAGCGGATCTGACCGAAGTCACCGACTACACGATCACCCACGAGGCAGCACTACGCGCCGAGCTCGCCACGGTCCGCGACCAGGGTTACGCCGTGGTCGAAGAAGAACTCGAGGTCGGCTTGGCCTCGGTGGCGGTACCGATCTCTAATCGCACCGGGACCACCGTCGCGGCGATGAACACCTCGGTTGCGGTAACCCGCCAGTCCCCCGAGGACCTCACCGAACTGCTGCCACCGCTGCTGGCAGCAGCCGATGAGGTATCAAACGCGCTCTAGCGATCCCACCGGGTGGCTTGTTGCGAGAAGGAATCCAGGACCCCTGGGTCATCAATCGTGGCCGGGGTTGCGACCTCATCCCCTTCAACAATGGATCGCATAGTACGGCGCAGAATCTTGCCGGACCGAGTCTTCGGCAGGGCCGAGACCACATCGACATTCTGGAACGCCGCGACCGGACCAAAGTCATGGCGTACTTTGGCGACGAGTTCTTTTGCTAATTGTTCGGCCGTGATGTCAGCATCGGCGGTCAGCACCACATACGCCACTGGTTTTTGGCCTTTGATCTCGTCGGCCACCCCGATGACGGCGGTTTCTGCCACCGCCGGGTGCTCGGCAATGACCGCTTCCAGGGTGCCCGTGGACAGCCGGTGGCCGGCCACGTTGATCACGTCATCAGAGCGTCCCAGCACAAATACATAGCCGTCGTCGTCAATGTAGCCGGTGTCGCCGGTCTCATAATATCCCGGAAACGCCGCCATGTAGGACGAATGGAAGCGTTCCGGTTCACCGTAGAGCCCGACCATCGCACCCGGCGGCAGCGGCAGTTCCACAACGATGTTGCCCTCGCTACCGGCGGCAACAGGTTCGCCCAGCGGGTTGACCACCGACACCCGATACCCGGGCACCGGGACCGACGGTGAACCAGCTTTCAACGGCATCGGATCCAGTCCGCGCAGGTTTGCAACGATCGGCCAACCGGTCTCGGTCTGCCACCAGTGATCCACCACGGGTTTGCCGGTGACCTTCTCTAACCAGTGATAGGTATCCTCATCGAGCCGCTCCCCCGCTGAGAACACGGTTTCTAGCGCGGACATGTCATACCGTTGCCAATGTTCACCGGTAGGATCGGCAGCTCGGATGGCGCGATAAGCCGTCGGGGCCGAAAAAATCATTTTGGCACCGTGTTCGGAAGCTACCCGCCAGAACGCTCCCGCATCGGGTGTGCCAACCGGCTTGCCTTCGTAGACCACGGTGGTCGCCCCGGCTACCAAGGGCGCGTAGACAATGTAGGTGTGGCCGACCACCCAGCCGACGTCGGAGGCAACGAACATCACTTCACCGGGCTGTACGTTATAAATGTTGGGTACCGACCAGGCTGCGGCCACCGCGTATCCGCCATGGTCGCGAATGACGGCTTTTGGTTTGGACGTGGTGCCAGAAGTGTGCAGCAAATACAGCGGGTCCGTAGCGGCCACCGGAACCGCATCCACCGGTTCGTGGGCCGCAAGCTGTTCGTCAAAGTCGAGCCAGGTGCTCTCAAAATCCGCGATCGTGTCGTCAATTTCTGGCCGTTGTTTGACTAAGACGACCTCGGGCTTATGGTCGGCCAGTTCAATAGCTTCTGCAACGTTGGGCAGGTAGCGGATCGTCCGGCTGGGTTCGATCCCGCCGTTGGCCGCGACAACTGCTTTTGCTTGGGCATCATCCAACCGGGTTGCGACCTCGCGCGGTGCGAAACCTCCAAAGGTTACCACGTGGATAGCGCCCAGGCGGGCGACCGCTAACATCGCAATCAGCGCTTCGGGGATCATGGGCATGTAGATCAGCACGCGATCGCCGCGGCTGACGCCCTGAGCGCGCAACGCCCCGGCAAACCGTGCGACCTTATCGAGCAGCTCAGCATAGGTGTAGGTAACCTGTTGATCTGTCATTGCTGAATCCCACACCAGTGCCGGTTGGTCGCCGCGACCTTCGTGCACCCACCGATCTAGAGCCTGGTAGGTAATATTCAGCTGGCCATCGGGGAACCATTTCCATGAGGAAGCGCCGTCATAGTCCAAACCGCGCGTTGGTGCGGTATGCCAATCCAGCGTCTTGCCCTGCTCGAGCCAGAACGCAGCGGGATCGTCAGCTGCACGATCAAAGGTTGCCCGGTACGTGGTGCCTGGTTGGTTTGCTGTGGCCATGATGCTCCTTCTGCTCCCAGGGCTGGCGGAATCCCCGGGGCGATGTATACATGTGGTGGATCACACTGTAGTCAGTGGTGACGGGCATTACAAAACTGTGCGGTACCTGCGACACGATGAACGGCTCGTTTTGCCGAAACGGATCGTGTTCGGTATGGTGGAATGGTTATTCGCGTGCATCTTGCGCCGGATAATTTGGAGGCGTGCCAGAGAGGCCGATTGGACTTCACTGCTAATGAAGGGTCCGTGTAACGCGGACCGGGGGTTCGAATCCCCCCGCCTCCGCCGATGTGCCCTGCAA
>CALBOC010000290.1 GCA_937896705.1 uncultured Micrococcaceae bacterium
GGTCACCCACAGCACGGTCTTCATCCGTGCTTCGTCGGTTTTGCGTAACACCCAGGGTTGTTGGTCGGCGAAATACTCGTTGGTGTGATCCAGCACTTTCCAGGTCGCGCCCAGGGCGCGGTAAAAGTCTTGGACTTCGAAGTAGTCGCGCCATGTTGCCAGCAGCCCGTCGACTTCGGCGAGGATCTGGTCGTCTTGTTCGGTCAGTTCACCGGGCTCTGGTACCTGCGCGTCGAGGTTTTTATAGACCATCGACAGGCTGCGCTGGGCCAGGTTGCCCAGATTATTCGATAGGTCGGCGTTCTTGCGGCGGATCACACCGTCGTGGGTGTAGGACCCGTCAGAGCCAAAGGGGAATTCGCGCAGTAGGAAGAACCGCACGGTGTCTAATCCGTAGCGCTCGACCCAGCCTGCCGGGTGGACCACGTTGCC
The DNA here is from genome assembly GCA_937896705.1 of uncultured Micrococcaceae bacterium. GTDB lineage: Bacteria > Actinomycetota > Actinomycetes > Actinomycetales > Micrococcaceae > Yaniella. The sequence continues at coordinate 433 of CALBOC010000290.1, forward strand.
CAGCGACTTCGACATCTTTTCGCCTTCGTTATTTAAAAAGCCGTGGATCATGACCCGTTTGGGCAGTTCAATCCCAGCAGACATCAAGAAGGCGGGCCAGAAGATGCAGTGGAAGCGGGAAATGTCTTTACCGATGACGTGCAGATCCGCCGGCCAGTAGCGTTTCAGTTCGCTATCCGGATCGGGGAAACCCGCGCCGGTGATGTAGTTGGTGAGCGCATCGACCCAGACGTACATCACGTGGTGTTTATCCGTGAGCAAATCGGGAGAAGCCGGTTTCGGCACCGGGATCCCCCAGTCGAACGAGGTGCGCGAGATCGACAGGTCCTCCAGCCCGGACTCCACAAAACGGATCACTTCATTGGCCCGAGTCGTGGGCCCGATGAACTCCGGGTTGGCCCTGTAGTGCTCCAACAGCGGTTCGGTGTATTTGGAAAGCCGGAAGAAATAGGACTCTTCTTCGGTCCAGGTAACTTCGGTCCCGGTTTCGGTTGCGATCCGGACACCGTCATCGTTAACGTGGGTTTCTTCGTCGGTGAAGAAGCGTTCATCACGAACCGAGTACCAGCCGGAGTAGGTATCAAGATAGATGTCCCCGGCGGCTTCCATGCGGCGCCAGATCTCCTGGGCCGAGGCTTTATGATCGTCGTCGGTGGTGCGAATGAACCGGTCATAGGAGATGTCGAGCACTTCGTCATCCATCTTTTGGAAGACATCGGCGTTGCGCGTAGCCAGTTCCAGGGGCGTGATGCCCTCGTCCTGGGCCGTTTGCTGCATTTTCTGGCCGTGTTCATCGGTGCCGGTGAGGAAACGAACGTCGTAACCGTCGAGCCGCTTGAATCGCGCCATGACATCTGTGGCGACGTATTCATAGGCGTGACCAATGTGCGGCTCACCGTTTGGGTAGGCGATGGCCGTTGTCAGGTAGTACGTGTTCACCGGGTGGTTTCCTCCAAGTCAACTTCGGCGGTCTTGGCAGCGTGGATGGCTTCGCCGACCTGTTCCAGCAGCCCGGTTGGCAGTGCGGAGTCCAAGGTCAGCACGGCCAAGGCTTTGGAGCCATCGGAGCGTAGCGCGACGTCCATGGTGGCGATGTTGATATTGCGATCGCCCAGCTGCATACCCATGGTACCGATGACACCCGGACGGTCCTGGTACTCCAGCACCAGCATGTGGTCTGCGATGGCCACTTCGAATTCGTAGTCGTTGATCCCGACGAGTTTTTCGATCTGCTTTGGCCCGGTCAGAGTACCGGTCACGCTGAATTCTTGTCCACCGGCCGAGACCGCGCTGACCGTAATGGTGTTGCG
>CALBOC010000291.1 GCA_937896705.1 uncultured Micrococcaceae bacterium
TCCTCGTGTCTCGAGAAGATGGTGATGCGTTTGAACAAATGACCCTGACCGAACCTGAAGTTCACATCGATATTGATGATGTGCTCCAGCCGGCCTTACGCAATGGGTTTCAGCATCCCGAGGGCCTATTAGTCGATGAAAGCCTGGTTGATATTATGACCGGTCCTCAGCGTCTGGAAATGGCCGCACAAGCGCAGTCAGCGCTGGAGGCGCAGCTGGATGAACTGAACACCGGCCCACTCCCGATTACCGATGCCACGCATGCGCATCATGCTGATCAGCTTTCCCGCAAGGCGCGGCTCGATCATGAAGACGCACTGAGATGGGCGCAGAACGCGCGCAACGAACTCTTAGAGCGGCCGGTTGATGAAGAGCTGCAACAGCACTGGGAAAAGCACTAACGCCTACAAGCCGCTGTGTGCTTAACCGCTCTGACCCATTTCGCGGGCTTGTTGGGTCAACCGTTCCACCCGGTCCTCCATCGCAGGGTGGGTGGAGAACCAATTACGAACTTTGCCAGCAAAGGGGTTGGCAATCATCATGTGGGAAGCGGATTTCACCCGATGATCTTCGGTTGGCATCGGATGGCGTTGCACTCCCCCGGAGATCTTCTGAAGTGCTGACGCCAGCGACAGCGGATCACCGGTCAATAACGCCCCGTCGTGGTCGGCCGAAGTTTCCCGGTCCCGCGAAATGCCGGCCTGAATCAACCCGGCGGCAAGCGGCGCGAGAATCGCCCCGAGCAAATTCAATAGCGCATTACTGTTGTTGCCGCGGTTAAACATCAGCATGTACGCCACCCCTTGGATGACGGTGCCCAAGGCTGCGGCCACCGATGACGTCAGGATGTCGCGGTTGTAGACGTGCATCAACTCGTGTCCGGTCACCGCGCGCAGTTCACGAGGGGTCAATAAATGCATGATCCCCTCGGTAAAGCAGATTGCCGCGTTTTCTGGATTGCGCCCGGTGGCAAAAGCGTTTGGCTGATGTGTGGGTGCAATGTAAATCCGCGGGGCAGGTTCGCCAGCTTTCTGCGCGAGCTCATAGACCATGTCGTACAGACCTTTGAACTGCTGCGGGTCAGCCGGGTAGGCCTGCATGCTGCGCAACGCGATCTTATCGGAATTCCAGTAGGTCACGGCGGTGGTCACCAGGCCGATCCCCGTGAACAGGATGATCCACATACTGTTCCCGGTGGACCCAGAGATCACCCCACCGATGGCAACCAAGATGCCCAACATCAGGGCAAATAGAAACCAGGTTTTCGTACGATTTCGCGTTGCGCGTTGCATACAGAAGTGTTCCTCTAACTATGTGCTGCTTCGCGGGCTTTGGCCCGAGCTAGTCGAAGCTGTTCTTCACGGTCGACGACTTTGACTCGTTCACGTTCCACCGGGCCGTTGGCTGATTTCATATCGCCCAGTTGGATCTCGTAACTATCGAGTTCTTTCCAGCCGTGCCAGTCACTATATTCAATGCCGCGGCTCGCTAACAGGTCTAAAATGGCCTGTTCATCCGGGTTTTCCGCGGTGTAGAGATGGTCAACATCTTCAATAATGTGCCCGATCGTTTCCAGAGCGTCGCCCTTGGTGTGACCAATGAGTCCCACCGGTCCACGCTTGATCCAGCCGGCGGTGTAGAGACCTGGGACAGGTTGACCGTCAGCGCCCAGAACTCGACCTTCCGCATTTTTGATGATGCCGCGTTCTTCATCGAATTGGATCTGCGGCACGGCAGAACCGAAATAACCGATCGCACGGTAAACAGCTTGAACGGGGTACATTTTTATTTCGCCGGTGCCACGGACGTTACCGGTGCCGTCGAGTTCCATGCGCTGCATGCGCAGACCAGCAACCTTGCCGTGGTCGGTCAGGATCTCTTCTGGCGCTTCCAAGAAGTGCAGGTGGAGTCTGCGGGACGCGCCGCTACCTTCAGGTCGATCTTCTTGTTCGAGCAACCAGTTGGTTAAGGTGTTGACCATGTTGCGCACCTGGTTGGACTCTTCGGCGGCTTTTTCGGAGGCTTCGTCAAACTCGAAATCATCTTCGTACAAGATGATGTCGCAGTCTTCAATGCCCTTGAGTTCTCGCAGCTCCAGCGGGGTGAATTTTACTTGGGCTGGGCCACGGCGTCCAAAGACGTGGACATCGGTGACCTGCGAGGCGGCCAGGCCCTGGTAGACGTTATCCGGGATCTCGGTTTCAAGCATCTGCCGGGCAGGTTTTGCCAACACGCGGGCTACATCTAACGCGACGTTGCCATTGCCAATGACGGCAACTTCCTTCGCGGATAAGTCCCAGTGTCGATCAACATCCGGGTGGCCGTCGTACCAGTTGACGAAGTCCGCTGCTCCGAAGGAGTTTTCCGCGTCAACCCCTGGAATATCGAGCCGGGCGTCCTTGATGGCGCCGGTCGCAAAAACGATCACATCGTAGTAGGTACGCAGTTCGTCTAAATGAATATCGGTGCCGTAGTCGACGTTGCCGATAAACCGAATGTCGCCGCGATCCATGACCCGGTGGAGGGCTTTGATAATGCCCTTGATCCGTGGGTGATCGGGTGCCACACCGTACCGAATCAACCCGAAAGGCGCGGGATACCGGTCAAAGAGGTCGATGGAGACCTCGAAGTCGATATCGGCTTTTTGGAGTGAATCAGCGGTGTACACACCGGCCGGACCGGCACCGATGATGGCGATCCGCAATGGACGATGCATAGTTTCGGACACTAATTTTCCCTTTGTTCATGGAGACACAAGTACTAGCAATGCTAATTACGTAACCACCGTATCCCCTAATGCTGGCTGTCAGCTATGAATTCAGCGATCAGCAACAGTGGCTGTGACAAAAATCGTGGCTAGACTGGTAGCTATGGCTCGACGCGATACACCAGTATTTTATCCAGGATTTCAAGGGTTGGTTTCGAAACTCTTGGACCGCCCGTGGCAAGCATCAGACGGCATGCCGCCGGCCGAGCTGCAACACCAAGTGCAACAGTCCATCGCTGCACAACAGTTGCAGGAGCTGGGGAACGAGCCCACCACAGACCGTCTCATCCCGCTGTCGTTGCAAGAATTTTATTTGGCTTTGGGGACGTCGGAAATGATGGAAACGAATCATTTCTTTTTCGACCCCGATGAACTTGAGATCCGGGAGAACATGGTCATGTTCGTCGAAGACGCCAACGAGTCAACCGTCTGGGCGGTCCCGCTGGATCAGGTCACGTTGCCCGATCCCATTATCTTTCACCGCACCGTTGGGGCCGATGAACCGGACGGGGTCGGAACATGGAAATCCACGGACTCAACTGTGTCAGAATTCATCACAGATACTTTGACTTGGAACTACACGGAGGACGACCTTGACTGATTACACTGGCCACGGGCCACACCCCACTCCGCCGCAGATCCAATCGCATGCTCCTACCGGGTATGTCTGCCCGTTTTGTGGTCTGGTCAATGGGGACGTAGCTGATCCGAATAATCGATGCGAACTGTCCGATGTGATCTACCAAGATGACGATCTCATTGTCTTCACCGCTGCCGATGGGTTCGGCCCGCGCGCCGGGCACGTCATGATTTGTCCCACCGAGCATTATGAGGCCCTGTATCATCTGCCCGACCGCATACTGATGCGTATCTCATTAATGGTGCGCGAAGTAGCGTTTGCGATGAAACGTGCGTGGAATCCCGAAGGTATCTCCACCCGGCAACATAATGAGCCGTCCGGAAATCAGCACGTCTGGCACTACCACCTGCACGTGTTCCCGCGGTATGCCAACGACATGTTATACCGCCAGCTGCGGCAGCCGATGGATGTGGCCTACCGGGCCGAGATCGCCCAAGACATCAAAGCCACGTTGAATCCAGCCAAAACTTTTTTGTCAGATTTCTAGGCGTCTCGAGAGACAACATACTGGGCGAAGAGTTGCAGAGCGGTTTTGACGGGTGAATCAGTTAAACCGTCTAAGGCGTCGATGGCCTTCCTGGCCCACTGGTCGGTGAGTTCCCAGGCGCGTTCGATCACTTGATGGGACGCAACCGCGCGCACCGCGTTCTCTAATTGCTCATCGGTGTCCAGTGGTCCGTCGACCAGTTTGAGAGCCTCGACAGCATCGGCATCGCCCTGGGAAGCCGCTTCACGCAATAACAAAACCGGTAAGGTTTCAACGCGTTCTTTCAGATCCGTGCCCTGGACTTTGCCCGAGGTATCAGACGGGCTGGTGACGTCAATAATGTCGTCAGCCAGTTGGAATGCCATTCCGACGTTGCCACCGTAGGTCGCCGCGATGTCGATGAGCTTTTCGGACCCGCCGGCCAACAGCGCCCCGAGGTAAGCGCTCGTGGCCAGCAGAGAAGCGGTTTTGCCATCGATGACCCGCAGATAGTGTTCCAGCGGGTCATCATCGGCCTCGGGCCCCACGGTTTCCCACAGCTGACCCATGACGAGTTTTTCAAAGGTCCGAGCGTGTTCAGTCACCGCACGGGTGCCCAGCGAGGACATTTCAGCTGATGCTCGGGCAAAGATCAGATCGCCGGCAAGAATCGCAATCGAATTGGACCATTGCTGGTGGACTGCGGTCACGCCGCGTCGTTGATCGGCCTCATCCATCACGTCATCGTGGTACAGCGTGGCCAGATGCGTGAGTTCAAGCGCAACGGCAACTTTGCGGATATTGTCATTGGGCTCGGCAACCAATCCTGAGCCGACATTTTCATCCGCCAACATGGACGACAGCACAGTCACGATGGGGCGGACTCGCTTACCACCGGCATCCAGTAAGTGCCGCGTCGTCAGATGCGCCAACTGATCCGCATAGACCAGCGCGTCAGCGAGATCATCTTCGATCTTAGATAAGCTGGTCAACAGCGCATCAAAAAGCTGCTCGTGCTCTCGCAGTGCGTCAATACCTGGAGGCAGCGAAATAGAAATATCCACCCGTATAACCCTACACTAGCGACCCATTTGGGCCCCTGGAATCACCGTTGTACGAACTTATGCTCGTCTGGCACATAAATTTACCGCTGTCCTGGACCGTTTCAACAGAGGTTACCCCGCGGTACCCGCGATTTCAGCTCTGCGAGCAGCCGCTCAGACCGCCACTACCCCGTGACGAGGCGCGTGGTCGGCACATGACCCGTTCTTCACCGCGTTTTACGGGGGTGTTGGTGCTTGGATTGTGGCGCCCCATGCCGCCGTTTTCGCAGCCATGTCCACAGGGCGGTTCGACGCGGCCAGATCAGACCCTTGTGCTGGTTCACTGCACGCTCCCCTTACAGCCCAGCCTTCCGCCGGGATTACGTCTAAGACTACCGAACCCGAACCGTCGAAAAAACCGGTACATTATTGCCTATCATGTCTTTTACCGCCGCAGCTTTTCAA
>CALBOC010000292.1 GCA_937896705.1 uncultured Micrococcaceae bacterium
GCCAAAGTAGATGATGCTGTGCTTCCTGCCCACACGGAGACAGCAATCACCAAGAGACCTAACGTCACGAACAGACCTACCGGTGCACTCGGGGTCCATAGTGGCGCTAAGGCAAAGTAGACGCCGAGTCCAACGCTGATCCAGTCTTGCCAGGCTGACCAGCGCCGCCTCTTTCCAACAACAGCGTCATGGACTAACGGATGTTTGATCGTACCCGGGGAGTCCGTCTTTTGCACCGTGGTCTTTTTCACCGTGAAGGTGGTTTTCGGTTGTACGGCTGAGTGAGTAGCTTTCTTAGCCATCTGCCTCGCCTCCAAAATTCTCTATAGAACGTGTTTTGCGGTCGGCTTTTCAAGCAATGGCGTTACTTCAATTGTAGCGCTGACGCTTCAGCGTCACCATGGGGAAATAGCCCAACTTTTAGGGGGCGAGGTTACGAACCCTTCCCGTTAATGGATCACCGTGTCCTACCAACGCCCGAACCCAGCTGCTCCTCACAATCTGCCGCTGGATGAGATTACACTTGCCGTATGACCACGAGTAGCGCCTCGCATTTGTTGCCCAGCTCCCCGCCTGACCGCCACCACATCCCCTGGCGCCAGATCCTCTGGTTCCTCGTGTTGACCTTCGGACTGACATGGCTCATCACATTGCCGCTATATCTCGCGGATCCGGCTACCGTGCAACTGCTGTATCTGCCGATCTCATTGGTCATGATGGGGATTCCCGGGTTGATCGCCTGGCTCATCGTTCGCAAAAACCGGCCCAAAGGCCAACGCGCTGCAGCCCTCGGGTTTACCCGGCCTCGACCAGTTCCACGGTTCATGGGGTACCTGGGATTAGCGTTTATCATTCCGATTGGCATTGGCCTGTTGAGCCTGCCGCTGGCCGCGGGGTTTGGCCTTTACGAAGCCGACTTCGCGAACCTCTCCGGCCTGCAAGGCACCTTTGCCGACGCCGGAGTCACCGGCATTCCAGTTGAAGTATTACTCATCGGCCAGCTCATCAACGTGGTGTTGGCCTCCTGGTTCATTAACCTGCTGCCGGCCCTCGGCGAGGAAATCGGCTGGCGCGGGTGGCTGACGCCTCAGCTCCTACCCCTGGGCGTGCTGCCGACCATCGTGATCACCGGGCTGATTTGGGGATTATGGCACACCCCGTTGATGCTTTTGGGTCATAATTATCCGCACCTGCCCGGTTGGCTCGCCGTGGTGTTCATGATTATCTTCTGTACCCTCATCGGCGGGGTGCTTGCTTGGCTGACGATCCGAACGAACTCGGTCTGGCCCGCTGCCCTGGGGCACTCGACTATTAACGCAACTGCGGGACTACCACTGCTCTTCTCAGCCGACGGCACCTATGACCCCGCCCATGTAGGAATCGCCGGCACCACCGGGTGGATCATTACAGCAATCCTGGTCGCTGTCTTACTCCTGACAAAATCATTCCGTGCACCGTCACCTCCCGAGGTCGATGCGGAAACCGCTTGGCCAGGAGATCTCCCTGCGCACGCGCCCGATGCTCCACATTCCGGGATATCAGACAGCAAAAAGCCCTAGAGCCCGCCGCGTTCGGACCCCAGGGACTTTTCGCTATGGCGTTATGGGGTCGGAATGCCCCCATTGACATGAAGCGTCTCACCGATCACATAGCTCGATTCGGCTGAGGTGAGAAAGACAAATGCGGGTGCAACTTCGGTTGGTTGTCCGGCGCGACCCAGCGGAGTGTTCTGCCCAAAGTGCGGCAG
>CALBOC010000293.1 GCA_937896705.1 uncultured Micrococcaceae bacterium
CGACTCACCGACCGACTTCCACCGGGTCGGATTTCAAAGTTCGGGCTGAGTGCCATGATGACGTCCATGGCGCTGTTCGCCATGCTGATCGCCACCGAGGTTCCCGTGGGTTGGCTGGTCATTCCGCTGGTGTTCCAAGGTGCTGCCAATGCAATGAGTTGGTCGGCCAACTCCGCCATCTCGATGCGCCAGTTACCGCCGGAACTGGTCGGTGCCGGATCTGGTGTCTACAACACTTCGCGCCAGGTCGGAGCCGTGGTTGGTGCGGCCGCTCTCGGTGCGATGATGCAGATCAATCTGCAGTTCTTCGACTTTTCGACCGCGATGGGATTATCGATGGTGCTGCACGTCGTTGTACTAGGCATCGGGTTGTTTGCGGTGTCGCACTTCCGGCAGGATCTGCCACAGAAATAACCTACAGCCTGAGGGCAACATCGCCTTCTCTCAGCTGGCGAATATTTCACACACTATGACTTGAGTTGTTAGCGTGGAACATAGAGCACCTCATGAAACGCAACAAAATATGCTTGGTCCGAGATGGTGCAGTGCGCATGTGAAACCTTCTGTGAGTTGCTCTGCAGCGTCTCAGGCAAGCAGGTTAGGAACGCACATATGACAAACCAAGTGCAAGGATCAATCGGAACGGTCACCGTCCGCGGGTTACCGGATGAAGTCGATCTCGCGATCATCGGATCCGGCGGAGCGGGGCTCATGGCCGGCCTGACCGCCGCACAAGAAGGCGCCCGCGTGTTGATTGTCGAATCCATGCCCGTAGTCGGCGGTGCCACGGGTATCTCAGCCGGAGCAGCATGGATCCCCGCGCACGGCTTTTCGAAAAAGGCTCTGGGCGTGCACGATAGCTTAGATCAGGCCCGCCGCTACATTTACGGCGAAGACCGCGACCAAGAGCTCGACCCCGATATGGTCGAAACCTTTCTACAGAACGGGCCAAAGGTCGCACGCTATATCGAAGAGCACACGAACTTCGGCTGGATCCCAGCGATCTGGCCCGACTATCGATCAGATATCCCCGGCGCTTCCGTGGGCCGCGCTTTGTTCCCCGGACCTTATAACCCGGACGGTCTCGGCGAAGCGGCTCAGTTTGTCCGCCCCGCACTGACCACCGGCATGGCGAAGAACCCGATGCCGTTCTGGTTACTGGGTGGTGTGAGCAGTGATGACGTGTGGATTGCCGGTCCGGCACTGGTCGGCGCGCTGTTAGAAGCCAACCTGCGTAACGGGGTCGATGTCCGCGTCGCCGCTCCGGCCACCGGCTTGCTGACCGAAGGCTCCCGAGTGACCGGCCTGACCGTGGAGCACGAAGGCACCCAACACGAAGTGCGCACCACCCGCGGAGTGTTGATCGCCAGCGGTGGTTTCGAATCCGCCGACGATAAAGCCACCAAGCACCTCGGCGCCCCGATGGGTACCCACGTCTCACCCCGGGGTCACAACGGCATCGCACTGCAACTCTCCGAAGAGATCGGCGCCGACCTGACCTCGATGGATGACGCCTGGTGGATGCCGGGTGTCCAAATCCCGGGCGAAACCCTAGACGGTAAACCCCTGAGCCGACTGCTGCTGGGTGAGCGCTCGCTGCCCCACAGCATCATCGTCAACTCAGCCGGCAAACGCTTCACCAACGAAGCCGAGTCCTATGACAAGTTCGGTGCTGCAATGCGCGAGATCGACCCCGCCACCGGAGAAATGCCAAACGATCCGGCATGGTTCGTTTTCGACCAGAACTTCTGGGAGAAATTCGGCCTGTTCGGTGTGACACCGGGCGGTGAGGTGCCCGACTACATTCACCAGGCATCCAGTCTGACCGAGCTCGCCGAGCAGATTGATGTCGATCCAGCCGGCTTGCTGCGCACGGTTGATGAGTTCAACCCCGAAGCCGCTCAAGGTCGTGACCCGTGGTTCAACCGCGGTCAGGCCCTCTTTGACCGCTACTTCGGTGCATTCAACCCACGCCTGGGCGAAGCCGCTCCCGATGCGCAGGCACCAGCCGCCACGGCAAAAGCCCGGGCGACCATTGCTAAACTCATCGGCCCGATCGCGTCCAAAGGTGCCGGTTTTGTTGCTGGACGTCTCAACCCGGACACCCTGCGTTCAATGATCGTCGGGCCACTGACCAAGATCATGCGTCCGGTGCTGAAGAGCCCACAGTCCTCGACCCTTGGACCCATCAATAAAGGACCGTTCTACGCGATCAAAGTCCACTCGAGTGCACTGGGCACCGTGGGCGGACCCAAGACCGATACCCAAGGTCGCGTGCTGACCACCGACGGAGATGTCATCCCCGGCTTGTTCGCAGCCGG
>CALBOC010000294.1 GCA_937896705.1 uncultured Micrococcaceae bacterium
TTCGGGTGCACCGTTGCATCCGAGCCCTTGGCCTGCAGCGACTGGTTGGCCAGGTTAGCAATGACCTCGTTGGTGTTCATATTGGATGAGGTCCCGGAACCGGTCTGAAACACATCAATGGGGAACTGGTCATCGTGTTTGCCGGCAATGATTTCATCGGCTGCGGCCTTGATGGCTTCGGCCTGCTCATCGGTGATCACACCGAGTTCGTTGTTGGCCACCGCGCAGGCTTTTTTAACCATCCCCAACGCATGAATATGGCTGGGCTCAAGACCCTGACCGGAAATCGGGAAATTTTCTACGGCACGCTGGGTTTGGGCCGAGTACAGTGCATTTACTGGAACCCGCACCTCTCCCATGGTGTCGTGTTCGATACGGAATTGTTGATCATCAGACTTCGTTGTCATAATCCTCATCCTAGGCGGGGAACGACCCCCGGTTACGTGTGTTTCGGCTGTGGCGCTGCGTTCTGAGCAGGGGGTCTGACCGGTCCTACCGTGTCACCGACCTGCACCGATCCATCGGACAGAGAATATGTTACTCCCATGACCGCGGTGCGACCGGCTTTGACGGCTTCCGAGACCGCATATGAGGTGTCAACCACCCGGTGGACCATCTGATCGGTGTGTTCTTTGACGGTCCCGTTGACGTCGCTGATGCCCTTGGCACGTGCTGCCATGACCGAGGGCATGATCCGTTCGACCAGCGAGCGCATAAAGCTCTTGGGCATCTTGGCGGTGTCCATCGCTTCGCACGCTGCGGTGACCGCACCGCAGTTATCGTGGCCCAAGATGATGATCAGCGGCACCTGGATTTCTTCGATCGCAAATTGCAGTGAGCCCAGGACAGCATCGTCGATGACCTGGCCTGCAGTGCGGATGACGAACACGTCGCCCAGTCCGACGTCAAAGATAATTTCGGCGGCTAACCGGGAGTCAGAACAGCCAAAGATCACCGCGTGCGGGCTCTGCGACTCGGCCAGCGCGGCACGCCACCCCGCGTCTTGGTGCGGGTGATCGACGGTGCCGTCCACAAAGCGCTGATTTCCGGCCCGGAGTAACCCCCAGGCTTGCTGAGGCGTCAAGGATGTCGGCATTTTTGTGCTCCTTCGTATCAGCACCCGAAGGCGCAAAGCGGTGAGTTAGCGGTATTGATTCAGAACTTCGGCGGCCAACTGGCGCAGCTGGTCCTCGTCCATCGAACCGGACAGAACCAACGTCATCGTGTCAGACGGCTCGGTCAGCTCGACCGTTCGGTCGCTCATATCAACGGCCGGCTGGTCAAATTCGGCCACGTAGTAAATGTGCTCATCTGCCCCAACCCAGCGGGTCACCGGGTGATTGGCCACGGTGGTTTCGGTGGGCTCACCAACCGGGTCGACGGTGTCATCAATCCAGCCCCCGGTTGCATTGGCGGTCTGGGCAATCCCAAAAAACTCTTCATCCTCGGTCAGGTATCCAACGGTCCAGGCGGGGATGTCATCCATCGCCCCGGAATGCCAGCGGGCATAGTTGGCTCGCCAGGTTTCGGGTGCATTAATGGTGGCCGGGGTGAACGCGGCAACCGTGTCAACTTCTGCTTCGGCGGCTGCGACATCGACGCCGGGATCAAATTCGCGATCCTCCTGCGGGGTCAACGCGATAAAGCCCACGACAATGGCTAAGGTGGCCAGCACCGAGTAGGCCATCGCTTTGGCGCTTTGGCTCATCCGCTCACCCTGCGCTTTGGTCAGCTTAGGTTTTGGGACGGCTTCGTCGTGCTGGGGCTGAACCTGGACGGGATCAGCCTGATCATGGTTGGTAGCGATGTTTCTGCCCTTTTCAACAACACTAGAATTTTGTTCCTACCCTATTGTGCCACCAAACGGGCCCGGCATCATATTCACGTTAGACTAGGAAAGAAATTTTTCTCGCACAGTCTCAGTTTTCGGGAGTAACTACATGACGAACAAAGCTTCGGCGCAAACATTTGAAGGTGCCGGTGCGCAGGATCGCAACTTGGCCATGGAATTGGTCCGCGTGACCGAAGCTGCGGCGATCGCTGCTTCCGAATGGGTTGGCTTTGGTGAAAAGAATATCGCCGACGGCGCCGCCGTGGATGCGATGCGAGGATTTTTACACACGGTGCACATGGATGGCACCGTGGTCATCGGAGAAGGCGAAAAAGACGAAGCCCCGATGCTCTATAACGGCGAACGAGTCGGTGACGGCAAGGGACCGAAAGTCGATGTCGCCGTCGACCCGATTGATGGCACCCGTTTGACCGCCATGGGCTATAACAATGCGCTGTCGGTGATGGCCGTGGCGGACCGTGGCGCAATGTATGACGCCTCGAGTGTGTTCTACATGGAGAAAATGGTCGTCGGACCAGAAGCCGCCGACATGGTCGATCTACGCTTGCCGGTCAAACAAAACCTGATGCTGCTGTCCAAGGCCCTGGACAAAAAGGTCTCCCAGCTCAACGTGTGCGTCTTGGACCGGCCCCGGCACGAGGGCCTGGTCCGAGAAATCCGTGAAGCCGGCGCGCGGGTAAAATTCATTATGGACGGTGATGTCGCCGGTGGCATCGCTGCCGCCCGGCACAACACTGACGTCGACATTTTGTTGGGCACCGGTGGAACTCCCGAAGGCATCATTACCGCCTGTGCGATCAAAGCCACCGGCGGAATGATTCAGGGCCGGCTCGCTCCGGTTGATGATGCGGAACGCCAACAGGCTCTTGATGCCGGACACGACCTGGATGCGATCTTGACCACCAACGATCTGGTGGCCACCGACAACTGCTACTTCGCAGCCACCGGTATCACCGATGGTGACTTGTTGCGTGGGACCCGGTATTTCTCCAACCGCATTGAGACCCAGTCGATCGTGATGCGCGGTCAGACCGGAACGGTGCGCACAATTGAGGCTGAGCACCGTCCGGCCAAATGGAAACGCGAGAACTAAGCCTGCTCTCAGGCCGCGGTTGTTGACGTATCGTCGTTGACCGCCGCGGCTTTTTCGTCCCGTTTGACGTCCAATTTCCTTGAGACCGTCACGTTGCCGGTCGTAAACGTCGTCTGGGCTGCAGGCTGGGTATCTTCCGCTATCGTTTCGTCGGCTTCGATGGTCGCGTAACGGTTGGTGGCGAGCATCCACGTCACGGCGCCGACCACGAACGCCAGAACCGGTGCCACGGCCCAGATCAATGAGGCCTCGCGAAAGGCGAGCGTACACACTGCGGGCACGACGATTAATCCGCCGATAGGCAGTGTCAGGGCTGCGTTGCTGCCTTTGGGGCCGGTGAGAATCGTTACGATACTTGCCAGTGCGCTGACAGCGAGCCAGTAAAACACCTGGGGGATCGGCGCGAAGCCGATGGCAAGAATACTGACTGCAGCTGCGGCGGTCAGGACGCCAATACGAACCGAAATTGGATTGGTTTGAGTCGTGTGGTGCAAAAATTCCCCCTATTTTGTTATGGAACTGCTGTTAACGCTTAGGATAACCTAACATCGCCCACAAGCAAGCCGGAGCCAGCGTGTCGATCATCGCTGGCTGGCTATGAACATCGTCACACCGACATCACCCGTGGATAGGTCCAGACTGCCCCCGTGACCGGGGGCAAAGATCCCGACTCCGGGCGTGACTTCCACGCTTTCACAGCCCGAGCTCAGGGCACCTATACCACTGGTGCCCACGGCAATATGGGGCGTAACCGCTGTGATGGTCAGCTCCGTGTTGGGCGGCAAATCATAGCGCGTCAGTGCAAAATCGGTCACCGGGGGAGTGAACCGGGTGACAAGAACCTCGTCAATGGTCCGCACCGAGGGTTCAATGATGGGCGGGTTTGCCGGGGTGTAGCTGACGACTTTTTCTAACTCCGCCACGTCAATGTGTTTGACGGTCAGTCCGCCCCGGATGACATTATCGGAGGTTGCCATCACTTCAAGACCGAGCCCTGAGACATAGGCGTGGATAGTGCCGCTGGGAACAAACAGCGCCTGGCCGGGTGTCAGTTGAATCAAATGCATCAACAAGGCCACCAGCGCACCGGGGTCATCTTGATGAATGCGAGCGGCAGCCAGTGCGTTGCGTAAGTACGGGTCGGTGGTCCCGCTGTCCGCCACCGCGGTGAAAATCGCGCGCGTAAAGCCGTCGACTTCCCAAAATGGTCCGTCGGGGTCAACCAGCTGCCCAAAGACTTCCTGAATAGTGCCCTCGGCCAGTTGGTCTGCCATCACCTGCAGAAGATTGCTCAGTTCAGCGTCATTGACGAGCTCGGCGAGCTGACGAAACGTTACGGCGGAATCGGCCGGGTCTCGAAACCCCGCCATCGCGGTGAACTCAGATAATGCGATGAGCATTTCGGGTTTATGATTGGCGTCCTTATAGGTCCGTTCCGGATGGTCCAGTGGGATGCCGGCGGCGTTTTCGGCCGCAAAACCGATGCGGGCTAAATCTTTATCCGGGTGCGCCTGGATCGACAGTGGCTGTTCAGCGGCCAGGAGCTTCACCAAGTACGGCAGATCCGCGATTTCTGCCAGTGCGGAGCCGTCATCCACCAGGGTCGGGGTGGTGGGGTGGGTACCAAACCACATTTCAGCTTGCGGCGTCTCTGCGGCTGCAGCGCCGGTGAGTTCGGCCAACAGGGTCCGGGAACCCCAAGCATAGTTTTTCACGGGAGCTTGAAGACGATACAGCGATTGCGAGGGTAAACCAGACGGTTGAATCAAGTGTGTAGCCTTTCTTCTCTGCCTGAGTTTAGCCCGGACGGCACTGATGATTGGTCTCTGCAGCCTGTGTCAATAAGTCCGTTCGGCCGGCATCCTCAGCTCTCATGAGATACTCTTCGGTGATCTCGCTGCCGTCGGGCTGGGTGGGGACCGGATCCCAGTTCGCGGTTGGGTCATCGGTGTCGGCATCGACCAGATACATGCCTACGGGCGGCATCAGATGCGCCCCGGCGGGCGGGGTGCCATCGGCGGCCAGTAGGTCGTGGACGCGCGAGTGGATCTGGTCAAAGTCCGGGTAGGTCGTGAACTGTCCACCCTCGAAATCCGGTGGGCCAATGGTCAGACGATCCATATCGTGGCGCTGGGATTTTGCCCCCAGATGCAGGAAACTCCCAATTTGGGATCGCGGAATCGAGGTTTCGACCATCTGCTCGCCTGCACCCATGATGGCTTCAAATCTGGTGAGCAAGGTTGGCACATCGAATTGACTCAACATGGCCTGCTGGACGCACTGCTGGCGTTGGATGCGCGAATAGTCGGTCGACCAATTCCGGGACCGGGCAAAGCCCAGCGCATCATCACCGCTAAACGTGTAGGTATCCGGGCCCCACCATGCGTTGCCCCATTGCCCATCGGGGCGCACGCCGCGATAGGGCGTCCAGCCACCGGTGGTGACCTTGATGCCACCCATGGCGTCAATCAGGGTCGAGAACCCGTCCATGTCAATCATGACGTAGCCGGTGACTTCTAAGTCCAAGATGCCTGAGACGGCGTCCATCATGGCTTCGGCACCGGGGTCTTCGGCCAGCGGGTAGAGGTCGGAGTGGTTGTGGGTGACCTCGGTGTAGAGGCTATTGATGATGCAGTTGTCACCGCAGTTGTACCCGTTGGGATAGGCGTCCCACAGGGGGGAATCGGAGGCGAACTGGGCGTTCTGGAAGTTTCGTGGGATCGAGAATAAGAAGATCTTGCCGCTGTCGGCGTTGATTGAGGCCACCGAGATCGAGTCGGGACGCAATCCTTCACGGCCTTCGCCAGCATCGGCGCCCATAATCAGAATGTTATAGCGGCCATCGGATTCATCCACGGCCGGGCCGGAACCAAAGATCGTGCCCAACGATGAGGTTGAGGCATTGAGTAGAAACGCACCGTAGGCGGTCGTCCCGGTGGTCAGCACCGTCATGGCGATGAGCAGGATGGCGATCAGCGGCCGGGCCGGGCGTTTGAGTTTGACGAATCGGATGATGCGGGCGGTGTCCAGCCACAAAATAAACCAGCCCACGGCCAGCGCGGCGAGATAAAAAATCCCAATGGATTGTAGGAAGGGGTTGAATACCAGCGACATCGTGAATTCGCGAGCCACCAGGAGCCCGATGATCGCAGCCAGGATGATGGCCCAGTTGATCAGTGTGACGGTCAGACCAATGCGTCCCAACCGGTGATTGCCGGTGACACTTTGGGCGCCTCCGGGCACCAGAGTGGTCAGCCCGATCAGCAGGATTGCGCGTCTGGCACGTTGGGCAAACGTTGCGTCGCCGGGGCGTTTGAGTGGATCTCTACCGGGCCCGCCGTACTCAAGTCGGCGGAGCCGCTGGTTGAGGTCCTGGCGGATCTGGCGCTCTGATTTCCCGGTGCGGGAAGAGGTGGATGTGGGAGTCACGGCAGCTCGATACTGGTCGGGAAGGCGTTAGTTCAACCGGACAAGTCAGTCTAGTCGGTTTTTGGCCCGGACAGTTGCGCCTGTAAGTTGGCACCCTTGGCCTGTGCTTGGGCATTCAGATCGGTTGCGAAGTCTTTGAGCTTCTCACGCAGCTGTTGCGCATCGTCATCAGTGTTGGCCGCGAGCATTTTGACGGCTAACAACCCGGCGTTTCGCGCGCCGTTGATGGACACGGTGGCCACCGGAACCCCGGCGGGCATTTGGACAATCGACAGCAGCGAGTCCAAACCATCCAGGGCTTTGAGTTTGACCGGTACTCCGATGACCGGCAGCGGGGTGGTGGAGGCCAGCATGCCGGGCAAATGAGCTGCCCCACCGGCACCGGCGATAATCACCGACAGGCCGCGTTCGGCCGCGGTGGTGCCGTAGTCGATCATTTCGTGTGGCATCCGATGGGCCGAAACCACTTGGACTTCATGGGGAATATCAAACTCGGTGAGCGCTTCAGCCGCGGCTTGCATGACCGGCCAATCTGAATCCGAACCCATGACGACGCCCACGCGCGGGGAACCCGATGAATCTGTCACACGAAACTCCTTAGTAGTCAGTTCGACCGTGCCGAATAATCTCGGCCGCATCGATGGCGGCTGCCAGCGCGGCATCAAGGTCGCCGTCGGTCGCTAAGACATTGACGTGGCCAATCTTACGTCCGGGACGCACCGATTTGCCGTAAGCATGGATCTTAGCCTGCGGGTATTTGGTCATGGCTAACGGAAACGCGCCGTACAGGTCGTGGTTATCGGCGCCCAAGTAATTCTTCATCACCGTATAGGGCACGATTGGATCGGTCGCGCCCAGAGGGAGTCCCAACACCGCGCGCAAATGTTGTTCAAATTGGCTGGTGACCGCACCATCCTGGGTCCAGTGGCCGGTGTTGTGCGGACGCATAGCCAACTCGTTGATCATGTACCCGGTCTCGGTGTCCGGGGTGTGGAACAGTTCCACGGCCAGCATGCCGGTCACCCCCACCCCGTTGGCGATCGTCTCCGCCGCCCGGCGTGCCGCCTGGGCTGTGGTCGCAGCTAATTCCGGAGCCGGTGCTTTGACGATATCGGCG
Organism: uncultured Micrococcaceae bacterium; assembly: GCA_937896705.1. Taxonomy (GTDB): domain Bacteria; phylum Actinomycetota; class Actinomycetes; order Actinomycetales; family Micrococcaceae; genus Yaniella. Next base: position 7,492 of record CALBOC010000294.1, read on the forward strand.
ACCCCGTCGGTCTGGATGGTCTCGACGATCGGATAGGTCGCGGTTTCCCCGGTCGTAGAACGGGCAATTTGGGCCGAGAGCTCAGAGCGGAAGTCGACCTTGGCTTCGACCAACAGTGCCTCGTGGTCACCGTTGAACCACACGGCGGCTTCGCGTACTTCATCGGGGGAGTCGAGGATCCACACACCCTTGCCGTCATAGCCGCCGCGCGGGGTTTTTAACACCACCGGGTACCCGATCTCTTGGGCGGCGGTGAGTAGCTCCTCCACCGAGGAGACCGCACGCCAATCGGGTTGGGGAAGGCCCAGCTCGGCCATCTTGCGGCGCATGACCAATTTGTCCTGGGCATAGACCAGCGCACCGGGTCCGGGGGCCAGGGTCACCCCGGCGGCTTCTAAGCGCTGCAAATGCTCGGTGGGAACATGTTCGTGATCGAACGTGACCACATCGACTTCGGCGGCGAAGGCCTCCAGGGTCGCATAATCTTTGTAGTCACCGACGGTATACGTGGCGGCCGTGGTGGCCGAGACGTCATCTGCTTCGGCTAAGACATGTAATTTGATTCCGAGATTTATCGCGACCGGAGCCATCATGCGGGCTAATTGGCCGCCACCTACTACACCTACTGTTGGAAAAGACACCCTTCTACAGTAGCTTGGTTTGCCCGCAACCGGAGTTTCGTGGTGGTCCAAGACACGATGATCGCGCTCGCAGGCTACTTCCTTGGAGATGGCCACACGTCGGAGCAGTTCAGCTATTTTTCAGGGTCCACCGACTAGAGTGTCTAGAACCCTGTCAGCCCGACCGCCCACCCTACGTCCGAGAAGGAGACTCAATGGTACAACGCCTTTGGGACCGCATCGTCTCGCTCGTGCGCCTGCTATGGCGGGAGGTGGCCAAATTCGGTGTGGTCGGCGGGATCGGGTTTTTCATTGATACCGGCATTTTCGTGTGGCTTATCACCGGCCCGATGGATGATTCAGCGGTCAAAGCCAAAATCATCGCCACCGGGGTTGCCACGATCTTTTCCTGGGTGGCCAACCGGTACTGGACCTTCCGCAATCGACGGCAAGCCAACGTGATGCGCGAACTGGTGTTATTTCTCGTGATGAATGGCATCGGCGCCGGCATTCAAGCCGGGTTCGTGTTCATTGCAAAATACCTGCTGGGCATCACTTCGGCCGGGGGCATGGTGCTGTTTGGCAACGTCATCGGTTTGGCCTTTGCCACCGTGTTTCGGTTCATCGCCTACCGGCTGTGGGTCTTTACCGAAGCCGTGGAAGCCGATCCGTCCACCACTCGGGACCGCGAGGTCCTCACCGGTGCCGTCCCGCAAGTGACCGCCCAGCGGCACGCCCAGGACGGCGACGAGTCACCAGATTACCCAGACACCCGATAGCTACTTCAGGTGCTCGGTTTCGATGATGCGCGCCAACTGCGTATCATCGGCTGCATCGACCAACACCACGGGCTTGCTGCGTCGCCACGCATCGACCATCGCCCACCACACGGCTGCACTCAGGCGCAGCCCGGCCGACTTGATGACCGTGCCGGAACCTAAAACTTGCACGTGGGGATCGGCCGGCTGATCGGTCTGAGCTCGGCCAATGATATCGGCACCCGCCAGCAGCGCCTGATCTGGATGCGACAGCACTTCGTCGTCGATATCGACCAGTGCCGGGTCGACCGTCTCCTGATGTGTGACGAAAATCTCGGCGGCCGCCGCCATGTGCTCATCTGGTTGATCCGTCAAGATCGCATCGGCGTCTTCGGCGTCGGTGGTCCAGTCCAGCTCGGCCCAGGCCGCACCCAGCGCCAACACCGTGCTGCGCCAGGTCACCGGCACATCGACAAAAATCGTGCCCGGAGCGGAAACCCCATAGGAGTCCAGCAGGTGGGTGACCTTGGTCGCCCAGTTCACCGCGACCCGGCCGGATAATTCGGTTCGTCCGTCGGCCCCATAATGAATCACCGCCGGTCGGGGTGAGGCCGCGAGGTGTTTGATTAGGTCAGCCGGCGATTCCAGGGGCTGACTGGACGGAACAGAAGGTATCGAAATCATAAAATCCTTTGCGAAGAATACGTCTGCTGCCTAGGCTAACCGGTCGAACATAATAGTGCAGGTGGGCTACCAGAGGCAGGGTACAGTGTGATGAGCAGGCAGCAGGAAATTGGCTGATGAAGCCGAAAGAGGGGTCGTCTCCGGCTTGACTAAAACCGAGTTACACCGGTGTAATTAGAGATCAGTACAATAGATAATTCACCACGACGATCCACGTCCGTACGATAAACAGACCCGTAAAAGGGCGGTTTAGCGTGCCCGGTGAACCCGCAGGAAAGGAACCAATGGACAATGCACAACGGGCGGAGCGTTCCCGCCTTGAGAGCCA
>CALBOC010000295.1 GCA_937896705.1 uncultured Micrococcaceae bacterium
TGTGGATCTTCAACATCGTGATCATCTTGGGCGCTGAAATCGATGTTGAACTCCTACGCGCTCGCCAACTCGTGGGCGGTATTGCAGCCGAAGAGCACGTGCAGGTTCGCCCACGCTCTGTGGCGACCGTTGAAAAACAGGCCGACAAACACGTCGAATCCGTGAAAGACGGCAAGGTGCTACGGCGGTCAATGTCAGTACTCGAAGAGGATGAGCAGGAAACGGAACGCTCGGGCAGTTCAGTTCGCTCATGATGTCGCTTCCGCTCACCATGGCCGGTGCGGTTTTGATCGGCCATGGTGGGTTGGGACCGCTGCAGCGCCAATCTCAAGCGGTTAGCGTCACAAAGAAAGACGCCGTCTCGAGAAATGCTCGAGACGGCGTCCTAGGCTAACGAGAATTATTTTTTGTCTTTACCGCGATCCAAACCCAGACGGGTCAGAGGTACACCATCGATAGCACCGTCGATGGTTTTTTCGGCTTCTTCATGATCGACGTCCAGTACCAGGGCCACTTCGGCAACCAGCATGTCTTTGGCTTCTTGGTAAAGGTTCCGTTCGGCCATGGACAGATCTTTTTCCTGCTGGCGACGGTAAAGGTCACGGGCAACTTCAGCGACATTGTCCAAGTCACCGGTGGCGAGCTTCTCGCGTAGGGCTTTCAGACGACGTGACCACTGCTTTTCCAGTTTGTCGCCGGTCTTGGCGAGCAAGGACATCAGTTTGCGCAACCGGGTGTGGCTGGCCAGATCGCGAACACCAATTTCGGACAGGCTGTCTTCAGGAACGGCGATTTGTAAGCGCTGATCTTCAACTTCCAGCACTACGTACTCGACGTCTTCACCTTTGACCTTCCTGGTTTTACGCTCAACGACCTCTGCAGGACCGTGCTGAGGGTGAACTACGAATTTACCAAGGGTCAGACGCATGTGCGGTGGGCACCTTTCGTTCGGGATGGTGACAAGCTGCGCGGCGTGAAACCGAAAAAGGACACAGCTGTCGCAAACAGTCTAATAAGACTTAGAGTAACAGCGACATGTCCCCCGGAGCAAAGCGATGTTGAGCGAAATACGCTCACTGTTGCAAATGTTCTTGCGCAGCTAAAAATTCGTAGACCGCAACATCATCAACCCCGGGAAAAGCACCCGGCGGCATCGCGGCAAGCATGTGCGCATTGGTACGGGCAGCTGGCCAGGCGTAGCCGCCCCACTGTGCTTCCAACTCCGCCGAAGGAGTCCGACAGCACGTGGGGTCCGGACAGTTGGATTGCGACCGCTCAGCAGTTTCGGCCCCGCGAAACCAGCGTGCTTCATCAAATGGGATCCCCACCGATAACGAAAACAGCGCCGACTGCGACGGCTCAACCACCGCAGTGCACCAGAACGTACCAACCACCGTGTCGGTGTACTGGTTAAAAGGCCGGAAGCGGTCACTGGTATTGAATACTTCTCGCGACGTCCAATAGCGGCACGCAGCTTGTCCTTCGATCGCCCCGATGGAATCCACCGGGAAATTCACGCCGTCATTTTCATAAGCTTTATGCAGGACACCCGATTCGTGGACTTTTTGGAAATGACAGGTGATGTCGAGATGGTGGGTTGCCAGGTTCGTAAACCGGTGCGCAGCTGACTCATAGGACACCGAGTAGGCATCACGGATATCTTCAATGGCAATATCGCGCTGCTGTTTGCGCCGGCGTAAGTCTTTGACCACAGTTTTTTCTGGCATGAGCAGAGCCGCGGTCATGTAGTTCGTCGAGACGCGCTGACGCAGGAAATCTTTATAATCCTCCGGTTCGCCATGACCTAGTACATAAGAGACCAAAGCTTGGAGTGCCACCGAGCGGGGGTCATGATCCGGGTTTCGCGAGTCTGCCAGAAAGACGATCCGGTTCTTCAAATCGGTCACGGAACGAGTCGAGTGCGGCAGTGAAGAGATGAAACGCAACTCAAAGTTCAAATAGTCGGCAATATCAGCAATCGAGTGGTACGACAACGGCCCCTCCGCATGCCCGACCGCAGTGAGCAGTTGTTGCGCCTCTTGTTCCAGCTCCGCGTAATAGTTGTTGCGCTCCCGCTGCTCCTTGCGCATCGCCACGTTGGCTCGGCGAGCTTCCTCAGGGGTGGCCGCCTGCTCAGCGTGTTGACGTCGCAGCTCTCGGTTCAGGCCATCGATGATCTCAAGTACTTGTGTCGGAATGCGAGAAGAGACTTTGATGTTGGGCAATCCCATCGTCTGCCAGTGTTTGGTTCGCTGCGCTTTTTCTACTGAGATTTCCAGCGCTGCTCGCGGCGATGGGGCCTCTGGCTTCAGCAGATCAGCAACGGTGACACCCACTAACTCCGCGGCTGCTGATAAGAGGTTTATCTTCGGTTCGCGTTTGCCGTTTTCGATCATTGACAGATGCGAGGCCGTGGCTCCGAGCTTTTTGGCGAGTTCATCGAGCGTCAGAGACGCCTCTGTACGGAAGTGGCGCAGCCGGTGCCCGAGAATCACCGGATCAATGTGTGCTCCGGTCGTTTGGTCTGACAGAACAACCAGATCGTCGTTATGGGTATTTGTGATGAAGGACATGCGCACAGCATAGTGAAGAAGTCGCATTCTTCACAAGAGATAAGGCCGGACTTCGAGCAAAGTGCCCGAAAGGCAGCACAAGCACGAAAACTCACAATGGATACCGAAAGTATTCTGGAACAAATTTCGGGCCGATTTCTCGCACTGCGAGCCATTAAGAGGCTTAACCATCTAAAACGGTTAACTTTAGACTGAAAAAATTGGGCTATATTCTTTCACTCGATTCACAGCTGAACCCTTAAAGAGAAAATCAAGAGAAAACAGCCTGAATAGCTACATCCGTGAAATTCTGAACTTCTTTTCTTCAAGTTGGTCTGTTGCGGGGTTGTGACACACGGAATAGTAGTGACTACACCGATTGCACCACAGCACGAAGCTTGCAATCACCGCCACAGAAACACCGCGTAGCCGGTCGAACCAGATACACCCGCATTCAACGCGTAGGAGAAACATGGAACCCGTCATTCAGGCAGCAGCCGACCAGATCCAAGAAGATTGGAACTCCAACCCCCGCTGGAGCAATATCACTCGTGACTTCACAGCCGAAGAAGTCGTTCGCCTCCGCGGCCGTGTCCAAGAAGAACACACGCTGGCCAAACGCGGAGCAGAAAAACTGTGGGATCAGCTCACCAGCGAGCACCCAAAAGGGGAATTCACCAACGCTCTGGGCGCGATGACCGGCGGTCAGGCCGTACAACAGGTCAAAGCCGGCTTGCGTGCCATCTACCTGTCCGGGTGGCAGGTTGCCGCTGATGCCAACCTTTCCGGTCACACCTACCCAGACCAGTCGCTCTACCCTGCCGACTCAGTGCCTAAAGTTGTGCGTCGTATCAACAATGCCCTGATGCGTGCTGACCAAATCGATTGGGCTGAGGGCAAGCAGACCGTTGAAGATTACCTCGTTCCAATTGTCGCAGATGCGGAGGCCGGTTTCGGGGGCCCGCTGAACGCCTATGAACTGATGAAAGCCATGATTACGGCAGGCGCAGCAGGTGTGCACTGGGAAGACCAGGTCGCATCAGAGAAGAAATGTGGCCACCTCGGCGGTAAAGTGCTCATCCCGACCTCGCATCACGTCCGTACCCTGAACGCCGCACGTCTTGCAGCCGACGTTGCCGGTGTCCCATCACTGATCGTCGCTCGTACGGACGCTGAGGCCGCGACCCTACTGCAGTCCGATATTGACGAACGAGATCACAAATTCCTGACCGGTGAGCGCTCTTCGGAAGGCTTCTACTACATCAAGAACGGCCTTGAGCCCTCGATTGCTCGTGCCAAAGCGTACGCACCGTACTCGGATCTGCTGTGGATGGAGACTTCCACCCCGGATCTGGATGTTGCTCGCGAGTTCGCCGAAGCAGTCAAAGCTGACTTCCCAGACCAGATGTTGGCCTACAACTGCTCGCCATCGTTCAACTGGAAAGCCAACCTGGACGATGACACCATCGCCAAATTCCAGCGCGAACTGGCTGCCATGGGGTACACCTTCCAGTTCATCACGCTGGCCGGCTTCCACTCCCTGAACTACTCCATGTTCAACCTGGCAAAGGGCTACGCCGAACGCCAGATGTCGGCCTTCGTCGAGCTGCAAGAAGCAGAGTTCGCCGCCGAAAAAGACGGTTTCACCGCGACCCGCCACCAGCGCGAGGTCGGTACCGGCTACTTCGATCTCATCTCGACCACCGTCAACCCAGAATCTTCAACCACCGCTTTGGCCGATTCAACCGAAGCACAACAGTTCTAGTTTGAACCGCTAGGCAAGATAAGGAGCACCCGCCATGGCATCACCAACTATCCAACACACAACGCCCGAAGGCATCAACGTTACCGTGTTCGGTGAACTGGATGCACGGCAGCGTGACGTTCTCACCGAAGAGGCCCTAAACTTTCTGGCCTATCTGCACACCAAACAAGACCCACGCCGTCGTGAACTGCTTGCAGCACGCAAAGACGCGCGGGCAAAGGTTGCAGCAGGAGAACAATTGGACTTCGAAAAGTCCACTCGCAGCATCCGTGAGGATGACTCATGGCGGGTCGCTCCCCTAGCTCCCGGGTTGAAAGACCGCCGGGTGGAAATCACCGGGCCGGTGGATCGCAAGATGACGATCAACGCGTTGAACTCCGGGGCGAAGTGCTGGCTAGCTGACTTCGAAGATGCCTCGTCGCCGTTCTGGTCGAATATGATCAACGGCCAGGTCAACTTGTACGATGCGATTCGACACAATATTGATTTCACGTCCGAACAGGGCAAAAACTACCGGTTGAAAAAGCCTGCACTGGCGCAGATGCCGACCATCATCGTGCGACCCCGCGGACTGCACCTGGAAGAATCCCACATCCTGATCGACGGCGAGCCCCTGTCTGGTTCACTGATGGACTTCGGGCTGTACTTCTTCCACAACGGTGACAAACTCGTTGAATTGGGCCGCGGACCGTACTACTACCTGCCCAAACTCGAACACCATTTGGAAGCTCGCTGGTGGAACTGTGTCTTCAACAAGGCCCAGGACTACATGGGCATCCCGCAGGGCACCATCCGAGCCACCGTGCTCATTGAAACCATCACGGCAGCTTTCCAGATGGAAGAAATTCTGTACCAGCTGCGCGATCACGCGGCAGGTCTGAACGCCGGGCGGTGGGATTACATCTTCTCGATCATTAAGACCTACCGCGATTCTGGTGCCGACTACGTGCTGCCAGACCGCGCGGAAGTTTCTATGACCCAACCGATGATGCGCGCCTACACTGACCTGTTGGTCCACACCTGCCATAAGCGCGGTGCGTCAGCCATTGGTGGGATGAGTGCTTTCATTCCGGAATCCGCCAACCCCGAGCGCACTAAAGAAGCGCTGCGCAAGGTTCGCGAAGATAAAACCCGCGAAGCCAATGACGGGTTTGACGGCTCATGGGTTGCTCACCCCGGGCTGGTGCCAACCTGCATGGGGGTCTTTGACGAACTCTTGTTGGATGCCCCGCATCAGATCCGCACCAATAAACGTGAAGACGTCGTGCCATCCGCTGAAGCCTTGATCAACGTCCAGGCCACCACCGGTGCTATCACGGAGACCGGCCTCGAGACCAATATCGAAGTTGGCATTCGGTACATGGATGCTTGGCTCAACGGAATGGGAGCTGCTGCGATCAACGGCCTGATGGAAGATGCGGCGACCGCTGAAATTTCACGGTCCCAGATCTGGCAATGGATCCACGCTGAGTCACAGGCCCTACGGGAAGACGGGTCAACCAAGACCATCACGACCGAATGGGTAACGCAAAAAATCGATGATGTTTTCGCAACCCTACCCCGGTACGAAGGCGATCGTCTCGACGAAGCAAAAGACCTCTTTGCTGAGTCGGCACTATCGGAAGATTTCGAAGACTTCCTGACGCTGCCAGCCTATGATCGCTACCTCTCTGCACAAGCAAAAGTTAGCGCCTAACACTTCTTCGTGTGCTCACACACCGTGGGGCCTTGTCACAACACGTGACAAGGCCCCACGGTTTTGTGTGCTCGCTAATGCTCTGGACGGTCGGTTCGTTTTTTGACTCGCCAGGTCAGCATGATAGCTAATACCGTCATGGCTGCAACCGATAACCACACGGCCTGAACCCCGAAGAAGACATAGGCCCAAGCTCCTAACAGTGCACCAATAGCGATAGCGGCCCATAACAATAGGTAGCGCAAGAAGCGTGCCAGATACACGATGGAACGCACTGCAATCGCCGAAGCCAGCGACTGGCCCATTTTGACCAGGGTGCCGGTCATATAGGTGAGGCCCACGGTTACTTCCCCGCGGCGAGTGAAGGTGCCATTAATGGCACCGGTTGCCGAAGCGATGATGAATGGGGCCAGCGTTTCAAGGGGCTCCACCACGGATGCGATACCGCCCAAGAGCATGAGAAAGAAGGCTGTCCAGACGGCTGAACCGTGGGGGGCGATCTGATCAGTGAGTAGTGATTCTGCGGGTGGGTGGAATCGTTTGGGCCCGAATCGGACCGCAAATGAGGACAGCATCACCCCGAGAATAAACGAAAAGATCAACATGGACGCGGCGAACCATTCGCCGTAATTGCCTTGTGCTAGGGCGGCGGCTGCCCTGGTGGAGTTCCCTGACATAAAGGATACGAAATACCCACCCAGATGAATGAAAAACAGCCCGTCGGCGAATCCTGCATTGGCGGTTAACCCTGCGGCTAAGAGTCGTTGTCGCGTGGTGAGCTGTGCTGCCAAGACATTCCTTTCCCTGTGGACCTACGCTTATTATCCCCAACGCCATCACCGTGTTCGGTTTCAAGTCGTGATTTACAAGCCGTTTGTTCGCAACTACCGCAATGTTCAGCCTGGCAGCGTAGAAAAGCCGCTGCCCTCCACTTGAGTGGTGGAAGCCAGCGGCTTGGTAGCAAGTTGCGGTGAGACTAGTTGGTCAGACCATCAACGTATTCTTGGTTGTCAGCGACCCAGTCTTCGATGATCGGACGGTAGTCGTCAACATCCTCATTCTCGTTGAACATGACATTTTCAAGCGAGTACAAGGTGTCCGAGTCCATTTCAAAGTTCTCGAGCCAGCCGACTACTTCAGCGTTGGCTTCGTCCTGGGCCCACTCAGCGTTAGCGAAAGTGTGCATGGATTCTGCGCCACCTAGCGCTCCTTCAGGGTCTTCGAGGTCCTTGATTGGGAAGGCATCGTATGCCCAGTGTGGACGCCAGAGAGTCACCGCGATGTTTTCGCCAGCTTCAAGGGCGCTATCCAGTTCTTGCAGCATCGCTGGAGTACTGGATGTCGTGAACTCCATGTCCTCGAGGCCGTAAGTTGGGATGACTTCGCTTTCAGTTGTCTGTACGAGCCCGGCCCCCGGGTCGATCCCTACGATCTCATTGTTGAATTCGTCGGCATTTTCTGCCAACTCGTCCAACGAATCGATCGGAGCATCTTCATTGACTGCAATGTGAAGTGATGCTTCTTCGTTCCAAGCGCCGAGGTCATCAATGTCTGCTTCGTACTCTTCGACATAGTCTGCGTGAGTAATTGGCAGCCAGGCATCAAGCGTGACGTTGTAATCATTGGTCGATAGTCCGGAGTACACCGGAGCTGGGTCAGCATATTCAAGGCTGACGTCGTAACCTTCTTCTTCCAGCACATAGGCCCACAGTTCAGATACTGCGATGCCTTCTTCCCAGCCGTTGAAGACGCCGATCGTGACTTCGCCGCCGTTACCTTCAGCAGCTGCGTCCCCGTTACCATTACCGTTACCGGTGTCTTCGCCGCCATTACCGCATGCGGTCAAGGCGAGTGCAGCTACCGACAGGGCGGCTGCGGACTTGAAGAAACGTGATTTAAAAGTCATGACATTCCTTTCATTGAGATTGTCTATGATGAATACTTTTATGCAGTTAACGAAGCTTCGACTTCGACTGCATTGAAGTGAGACGGTCAAGATACATCGCCAAGATAACCACTGCGAGTCCGGCTTCGAAACCGAGACCGGCGTTAATGCGGTTCAACGAGGCAACGACTTCCCCACCGAGGCCGCCAGCGCCGACCATACCCGCGATCACAACCATGGACAGCGAGAGCATGATGACCTGGTTGACGCCCGCCATAATGGTGGGCAATGCCAGTGGTAGCTGAATCTGTCGCAGAATCTTTCCGGGTGGTGAGCCGAATGCCTTACCGGCTTCGACGACTTCGGCGTCAACTCCGCGAATACCTAACTCGGTGAAACGTACCCCGGGTGCCATCGCGAAGATCACGGTGGCTACCATGCCTGGCACCACACCGACCCGGAAGATGACCAGGGCCGGGATGAGATACACCATGGGAGGCATTGTTTGGATAAAGTCCATCAACGGCCGCAGGATCTTGGAGGCAGCCTGCGACTTCGCAGCCAAAATCCCCAGTGGGAGCGCGATAATGATCGCGATCAAGGTAGCAATGGCGACCAGCGCGAGGGTTGACATCGCATTTTCCCACTGGTTGACACCAACGATCAGGATGAAACCAATCACGGTACCCAGTGCGAGCTGCCAACTGCGCAACCACCAGCCGAGCCCAGCCAATACGATGGTGACCATCCACCATTCTGGAGCGGTCAGTGCCCAGAGCAACAGCTCATAGGCTTGAACCAAGATCGTCCGGATGAAGGTAAAGATCCCACCGAGGACGGCCAAGATCCAATCAAGCGCAACTTCGACCCAGTCCCCTAGTGGGATGCGCGGTACTGGTATTTCCATTTATTGTGCCTCCCCTGATCCCGGAACGACCTGGGATTGTTGTGGTGTGAGTGCTTGTAGCAGTGATGCAAGGCGGATGTAGCCGATAGGCTCCTTGGAATTCTCGGCTTCGACCGCCACCGGCCCGTTTGCTTCTAGAACAACGGGGACGATCTCTTGCAATGTGGCGCTGGGTTTTACCGTCAGAGCGTTCCGGGCAAAGGCAGCACGGTCTTCCTCGCTGAGTTGCTCGTTGGGCACCATAACGGCTTCAGCCGTCAACACTCGTCCGCGGTCGACATCGGCCGTGAAAGATGCAACGTAGTCGTCTGCTGGTTCAGAGAGAATCTCTTGTGGAGTCCCGATTTGGACGATTTCCCCATCTTTCATCACGGCAATGCGGTCTCCCAAGAACATCGCTTCGTTGAGATCGTGGGTGATGAACACGATGGTGCGGCCCAATTGAGCCTGGATTTGTTTGAGCTCATCCTGCATTTCACGCCGGATCAGCGGGTCCAGGGCCGAAAAGGCTTCGTCCATAAGCATGATGTCGGTGCCTGCAGCGAGTGCGCGTGCCAGTCCGACGCGTTGCTGCATACCGCCCGACAGTTCGGATGGGTAGGAATCTTCCCACCCTTTGAGTCCAACGGCAGATAGGACCTCGCGGGCCTGCGCGTAACGCTTCTCTTTCTCCACGCCCTGTGTTTCAAGACTGTACGCAGCGTTTTCGATCACGGTCCAGTGCGGGAAGAGCGCGAAGTGCTGAAACACCATGGAAATGTGTTCAGAACGTAGTTCACGGAGTTCTTTGGGGCTAAGTTTCGCAAGATCTTGGCCGAGCACCTCGACGGTGCCGGCAGTAGCTGGCTGGAGCGCATTTAGCGTCCTGATGACGGTCGATTTTCCCGAGCCAGACAAGCCCATAACTACGAAAATCTCACCTTGATAGACGTCAAAGGAGGCATCAATAACCGCGGCTGTTCCGGCTTTCTCGACATCTTGACGTGTTTCGCCCGATTTCAGTCGGTCGACGACCGCATCGGGACGCCGGCCGAATACCTTATAGACATTCCTGGCCCGTATCACGGGCTGGGCTGTGTTTGGTT
>CALBOC010000296.1 GCA_937896705.1 uncultured Micrococcaceae bacterium
TCTCATTGGTGACAATTTCGCTCAACCAGTTCTCCCTTGAACATACGGCGTGCTGTTGATGCTTTCACTGTAGAGGGTCTTACAGTGCTGAAACATACGGGCGGTAAATTATGACGCCTCGTTGGCCTTGCGGGCAGCCTCAGCTGCTGCGGTATCGGATCGACGATTGAGTACCCAATCTTCGATGATTCGCTGGTCCATGGCATTCATTGTCAAGGCACCGGGCGGGACATCCTTGCGTACCACTGCTCCGGCGGCGGTGTAGGCGCCGTCGCCGATGGTCACCGGGGCAGTAAAGACGGTGTTGGATCCGGTGCGAACTTCGGCACCGATCACGGTCCGGTGCTTTTGCACCCCGTCATAATTCGCGGTGATATTGCCACAGCCGATGTTAGTATTCTCACCGATTTCGGCGTCTCCAGCGTAGCCAAGGTGGGAGAGCTTAGCGCCTCGACCGATCTGGACGTTCTTCGTTTCATAGAAGGCCCCAATCTTGCCGGTGTCTCCCAGCACAGTGCCCGGACGAATGTACGTGAAGGGTCCGACTTTTGCACCCTGGCCAATGGTGGCCTCGGTCGCTTCGGTACGACGAATATTTGCGTCTTGACCCACGACGACGTCGACCAGGGTGGTGTCGGGACCAATAACCGCACCGGTGGCAACCTGTGTTTTGCCCTGCAGCTGGGTGTTGGGTTTGATGGTCACATCTTGGTCGAGTTCGACATCAACATCAATCCAAGTGGTGGCGGGATCCACGATGGTTACGCCCTGGCGCATCCAGCGTTCAGTGATCCGACGATTCAAGACCGCACCCAAGGTGGCAAGCTGGACGCGGTCATTGACGCCTTCGACTTCCCAGAGGTCCCCGGTGACATAAGTGGCAACGCGACCACCTTCAGCGCGCGCCAGGCTCAAGACATCCGTCAAATATTTTTCGCCTTGGACGTTGTCGGTTGTGACTTCGGCTAGCGTGCGGGCGAGCACTTGACCGTCAAAGGCATAGATACCAGAATTAATTTCGGTGATATCGGCGATCGAAGTGTCACCGGTATCTTCGGCAATTTTCAGCGCATCTTTGTGTTCGACAATGTGTGTAACCAGACCATTGTCGTCGCGCACGATGCGCCCGTAGCCGGTGGCATCCGGCACGTTGGCGCTCAGCACAGTCACCGCGTTTGCGGATTCTTGATGTTCGGTGACCAATGCGTTGAGCGTCTCAGGGGTTAGCAGTGGCACATCACCGTAGGTCACCACAACGGTACCCGTGACATCGCCGACAGCTTGTAGGCCAAGTTCGACTGCGCGTCCAGTGCCTGGGATGTCATCCTGATCGGCGATGATGAGATCCGGCGTGTGCGCGAGCAGGTGCTCTACAACGCGTTCACGTTCGTGACGCACTACGGCTACGAGGTGCTCAGGGTTCAGACTGGCAGCCGCATCAAGGGCGTGGCCGACCAGAGAGCGTCCAGCCATCGGATGTAAAACTTTGGGAAGTGCCGATTTCATTCTTGTGCCAGCGCCGGCGGCTAGCACGATAACTGCCGCGGGAGAAGAAGAATTCAAGGAGATCTCACCTTTGATCGTAAGACGCTATTTCTCAACCGCGTTGCGGCAGTTCCGCCCCTAGGATTCGAACCTAGACCACACAGCTCCAAAGGCTGGCGTGCTGCCATTACACCAGGGCGGATTGTTGATGCATCATCAACACCTGAAACATTGTGCCACATTTGGCCAGAAGTTTCGAATTATCCCTCGAATCGCACCGCAACCTAGCACGGTTGCGACAAGCCGTGGGGGCTAGATCTCTGCTTCATCAATCCCTTCGGCCTGCAGGGCTTTGACCAATTGTGCTTTGCGCATGGTCGATCGTCCTGCGATCTCCAATCGTTGCGCCACTCGATACAGTTCACTTGCCGTCAGCTCGTCAAGCGGTCTAACTGCGTTCGTCTCATGGCTGCCCTCTACCGTAGATTCGTCAGTTGAGGTGGTCTCACCAGCATCCGCTACTTCATTCGTCTGCTCTTCAGCTTCATCCTCATCAGGGGTATCTTCTACTACAGGTTCCCCGTCGGCTACTTCATAGATACCTTCGGCCCGTAAGGCTTCGACCAACTGCTCTTGATCCATGGTCGCTCGGCCGGTAATGTCCAATTGTTGTGCCACCGGATACAACTCATCTGCCGTCAGCTCCTCAAGCGGTCTCGCTTCATCAGTTGACTCTTCGGATGCTTCAGATTCGTTCTCCGCAGGATCATCTTCTACTACAGGTTCGCCGTCGGCTACTTCATTGACCCCCTCGGCCTGTAGGGCTTCGACCAACTGTGCTTGGTTCATGGTCGCTCGGCCGGTAATGTCCAATTGCTGTGCCACTGGATACAACTCATCTGCCGTCAGGTCCTCAAGCGGTCTCGCTTTATCAGCTGACTCTTCGGATGCTTCAGATTCATCCTCCGCAGGAGCTTCTGCTACGCCCGGTTCTTCCACGGCAACTTCCCTTACCGATTCTTCAGCTGCACCCTCTGTAGAGGTTTCTTCCCCACCCGACTCGTCTTCGCCTATTTCATCAGGAAACTCTTCGGATTCTTCAGTTTCATCACCAGTCGCCTCTTGAGCCTCACCCTCTGCTGGCGCTTCTTCAGCTCTCGGTTCCTCATCGGTTTCTTCAGTAGTCGATCCCTCGGTTTCCTTAGCCGGCTCATCAGCTGAAGCCTCGTGATTCTTCTCTGGAGCGGGCTGCCGCCGCGTTGCATAAAGGGAAACCGCAACTGCGGCCGCTGTTAGCACTGTGCGACCGACAAGCCGACCCAGTCGACGAATGAGGGAAGTCTCTTGTGATGAATCCATGCTGTCTATTCTGCCCTAATTAGACGTGTCCAGGTATGGGTCGTGCCCGCCTAGGTACCTCGATTCGTCCAGCAGATCCCACGCACTTTTGCGGATTGAGCGGTTAAAGGCGTTCGGCGCGGATGCAATATCGCATCCGCGCCGAACGATGGTAATTGTGATTAATTCTCTTCGGTGAGTTTATTGATGATTGCCTCATTGAATGCGGGAAGGTCATCCGGGGTCCGCGACGTGATCAGGTTGTCGTCAACAACGAGTTCTTCGTCAGACCAGTTCGCGCCCGCGTTCCGCAGATCGGTCTGCAAGCTTGGGTAGCTGGTCATATTCCGATCTTTGACGACGTCGGCTTCCGTGAGGATCCATGCCGCGTGACAGATTGATGCCACCGTCTTATTGGCATCGAAGAATGCGCGCGTGAAGTCCACGGAATCTTGATCCATGCGAATCTTGTCGGCATTTTTCGTACCACCGGGTAGCACTAATGCGTCAAAATCTTCTACTTTCGCATCGGCAACTTGCAGATCCACTTTTTGAGAATGATCCCCGCTACTGACCTTGTCAGATTCTGGGGAGACCAGGACAGCTTCGCCACCCTGTTCGGTTACGGTGTCCCATGGTGAAGTGAGTTCCGACGGTTCATAACCATCGGTCACCAGAAATGCTATGCGACGTCCTTGAATGTCGCTCATGAATTCACTCCTATTCATATTGGGTGCATCACCAGCCTAACGAGCCTTAGGAAGCTATGAAAGCTCAGAGGATCCTCGGAAAGGGAAGGTATCGACCATACCGACGGCCTCCATCAAAGCAAATATCGTTGTAGGACCGACAAAGCGAAAGCCGTGACGCTTGAGCTCTTTAGCTAGAGCGACTGACTCAGAGGATTGGCTCGGCGGCTTTCCCTCATTATCTAATTCCGGAGCTTCGACGGGCTGATATGACCAGATCAGGTCCACCAACCCTGTGGTTTCTCGCAGCGCCAAGGTGGCATTGGCATTTTGGATGACGGCGAGAATCTTCTGTCGATTGCGAACGATCTGATCATTTGTCATCAATCGCTCGACATCAGCCTCTGTAAATGTGGCCACAGCTTCGGGATCGAAGTCAGCAAACGCGGCTCTAAAAGCCGGTCGTTTCTTCAGGATGGTTAACCAAGAAAGTCCAGCTTGGAACCCTTCAAGGCTGAGCCGTTCAAAGAGGCCGTGTTCATCGCGGACCGGACGGCCCCATTCGTTGTCGAAGTAGCGCTGTAAGACAGGGCTGGACACAGCCCATCGTGGACGGGCTACGCCTTCGTCGTCAATGAGCACATTGGGGTACTTAGGGTGTTGGCGCATCTGGGTTTTCGCCTCGTTCAAAAGCCAGGAGGTATTTTTTCGCCTCCGGGGTGCCACTGAAGTCCCCGATCGTCCCATCGGCGCGGACAATGCGATGGCAGGGTTGAATCAGCGGCATTGGATTCCGAGCGCAGGCACTACCTACCGCTCGAGCAGCGCCGGGCCGCGATAGCTCGGTCGCAAACTCACCATACGAACGGGTTTCACCGTACGGGATCGTGGCGAGGCGCTGTTGTACCTGACTATTGAAGCGATCTGGTGAAATCTGTCGCGTGGGCAGCTGGAATTCGTGGCGGGTGCCGGCGAAATATTCTTCGAACTGATTTATCGCGAACTGTAATGCAGTGTCATCACGATGCACGGGACCACCAAATTGGGCCTGCAACCCGTTGATTACCGTGTCGAAATCTTGGTTGTGAAACGCCACCCGAACGATTTCCTGGTTGATCGCAGCGATCAGGAGTTGTCCGATGGGCGATGCCTGAACGGTGTAGTGCACGGTTTCGGATACAGCAGTGTGGGTCATGATCTACCCCTTCGGTTAAACGTTATAAACCATTATGCCCGCTTGGCACCATCAGGTCTTGTTCGGATTCTTTGTTTGGGGATAGCGCAGTACACGCGGTTGACATTACACTCACCCACGTTCATACTTACTTAAAGTCAAAGTGACCTTAAGGGTCGGGTGTCGAACGTCGGAAAGGAATGGATGGTTCAGTTATCTGCGCCAAGCGCCTCCGAGCGGCGATTTATGCCGCCGGCTGTGGCGGTCTCGACCGTTGCGTTTGCGCTGCATCCACCCGTTGATGCCAACGTGGCAGACCCTGGGACTGGCGAGGTGATTTCGACCTGGGGTGAGTATGCCGGACGCGAGGGCGCTCGCGATGAGCACTCGACCACGCTGTGGTTGCCCTTGGTTCGCCGGACGCGTCCGCCATTTGATGGTGGTTGGGCACTGCCGGGAGGACCCATTCCGTGGGACGAAGATTTGGATCAAACGGCAGCTCGAACCTTGCAGGAAGCAGTGCTGCGCTCCCCCGCATATCTTGAGCAGCTCTACAGCTTTGGCGCCACGACGAGATCAGCCACTGCACAACGCCTCGTCACGATTGCCTACTGGGGCTTATATGGCGCACTCGATCTAACATCGCCGCCTAGTCCGCAGCCTTCCCGAGATGTGGCTTCCGACGTCGCTAGTGCCGTCCCGGACGCGGTGACCGAATTTTCTGGCGCCCTGGTGGCCAGCGCTGATGCCAACGTTGCGTGGTTCTCGATTGACCGGCTGCCCGAGCTGGCATTCGATCACGCCGAAATTATCGAGTATGCGGTCTGGCGGCTCCGGCAGCGCACCGAGTATTCCATGGTGGCTCATCGGTTCCTCGGTCGCGAATTTACCTTGGCCCAGTTGCGCCGGGTGCACGAGGCCATTTTGGGTGAGCAACTTGATCCCGCCAATTTTCGGCGAGACATGCTGGCCCACGGGCAGCTGGAAGATACCGGACGGGTGGAACAAGGCACCCCACACCGTCCCGCGCGGCTTTACCGTTTCACAGCAAAACCTCAACAGGCATAAGCCCTCTCAATCCGAATACCTAGGAGTCGAATGACAAGCGTTGCAAATCTGATCGCGACCGCCGCCGAAACCGAACGACGCAGTCGCACAATGTTGGGCGATACGATCACCTTTGGCCAGCCAGCGACCACGACAACCACCTGTGACAGTCAACTGACCGCAGAACCATGGCAGATCGATACCGAGCCCGGATACGGGCCGGGAGCTTCGACGCACGATGAGGCTCCGGCTACTGCCCCGCAGCAGGGCGCTATCCCCGCGAGCTACACGCAGGCAACAGCCGCAGAGCTCCACGAACGAATTGTTGCTGCTAAAGCTCAGTTGGGTGCCCGCGTGAAAATTTTGGGGCACTTTTATCAACGTGATGAAGTCGTCCAACACGCCGATTTCGTGGGCGATTCGTTCATGCTTGCCCAGGCCGCTAAAGATCACCCCGAAGCCGAGGCGTTTATTTTCTGCGGGGTGCATTTTATGGCTGAAACCGCGGATATTTTATCGTCAGATAACCAAGCCGTGATGCTCCCGAACCTCGCGGCAGGGTGCTCGATGGCCGACATGGCCACCATCGACCAGGTCGAATCGGCCTGGCAACAACTTACTGACGCGCTCGGTGCCCCCGAGGGTGAGAAGGCTGAGGTCATCCCGGTGACCTATATGAACTCATCGGCTGCGATTAAAGCGTTTTGTGGTCGAAATGGGGGCATCGTGTGCACGTCTTCGAATGCCGCGACCGTGCTGGAGTGGGCGTTTGAACGCGGTAAGCGGGTTATATTCTTCCCGGATCAGCATCTCGGACGCAATACAGCCAAAGCCATGGACATTCCTGAAGAGCACATGCCGCTGTGGCGCCCCTACCTGCCCCTGGGCGGCAATACCGTCGAACAGCTCCAAGATGCCAAAGTCATTTTGTGGAATGGGTTCTGTTCGGTTCATAAGCGTTTCACCGTCGCCCAGATCGACAAAGCTCGCGCTGATTACGATGACGTGCAGGTCATCGTGCATCCGGAGTGCCCTGCCCCGGTCGTCGATGCCGCCGATGGGGTGGGCTCAACCGAATACATTCGTAAGTCGATTGCCGCGGGCAAACCCGGCGATGTGTTCGCCGTCGGGACTGAGATCAATTTGGTCAACCGTCTCCAAGCTCAGCACCCGGACATGACGATCTTCTGCCTCGATCCGGTGGTGTGCCCGTGTTCGACGATGTACCGAATTCACCCGGCATATCTCGCGTGGGTCTTGGAAGAGTTCGTTGCTGGGCGCGTGGTGAACCAGATATCGGTAGATCCGGGTGCGGCGACCGATGCCGAGGTGGCATTGGAGCGGATGCTGGCGGCTCGGCCGTGATCGTCGTGGTCGGGGCCGGCGTTGCTGGCCTGACCGCGGTAGATCAGCTGGCAGCCGAGGGCGTGGCGGTAACGCTGGTGACCGCCGGTCGTTTCGGTGTCGACGAGATTGCGGTTGGGAATACCGCCCTGGCCCAGGGTGGTATCGCCGCTGCTGTCGGGCCCACCGATTCTCCGGCCTCACACGCTGCGGATACTGTCACCGCCGGCGCCGGGCTGGTGGATGCAGACGTCGCGACTCTGCTTGCCGAACAGGGCGTGACGTGTGTCAACGACTTGCTCGCCGAAGGCTTCCCGGCAGACCGTGATGAAAACGGCGACCTGATCTTCGGACTGGAAGGCGCCCACAGTACGCCACGCATCGTACATGCCGGCGAGGATCGTTCGGGTGCCGCGCTTTCTGCCTTCCTGACGAAGAAAGCCCAGCACCATATTGCCAACGGCACGGTCCGACTGATTCAAAGGGCTACGCTGACACAGTTCGCCACGGAAAACGGGCGGATCACCGGGGTGTATTACACCACGCCCGAGGGCCACGAACGACTGCACGCTACTGCAGTCATTCTGGCCACCGGTGGGTTCGCCGGCCTGTATGCCAATACGTCGAGTTCTGCGGCCGTGACCGGGCGCGGGATACTGGCTGCGGCCAACGCCGGCGCCGTGCTGGCAGATCTAGAGTTCGTACAATTTCATCCGACCGTGTTGCCGTCCTCGGGCGAGCTTATTTCCGAAGCCGTCCGGGGTGCCGGAGCGGTCCTGCGCGACACGACCGGCAAGCGTTTTATGGTCGACGCGCATCCGGATGCTGAGTTGGCACCACGAGATGTCGTGTCTCGAGCCAGCGCTGCGGTGCTGCAGCGCGAGGGGACGTCGTCGGTGTGGTTGGATGCCACCGTGATTGACCAGCTCCAGGGACCCGGCACGCTGGCACGACGGTTTCCGGTGCTCACTCAGCGGTTAGCTGCCCACGGGCTCGATTGGACCACCGAGTGGGTTCCCGTCGCTCCGGCGGCGCACTATTGCATGGGTGGTGTCGCAACCGATACCTGGGGCCGCAGTTCCGTCCCGGGGCTCTATGCCGTCGGTGAGGCCGCTTCGACCGGTGTGCACGGGGCCAACCGGTTGGCGTCGAATTCGTTGTTGGAAGGTCTCGTCTTTGGGTCGAGGGCAGCACAGGCTGCCCGGGCGGATCCCAACCATCCCGCCTGGCCACTGGAGGAATCGTTGCGCCAGCTCATGGCTACCGCACGCACCGTAGGGTACGTGCCCTCCTCGGTGTCTCCCTCACCTGAGACTGAAGCAAAACTTCGGGCACTCACTCAACAGTATGCCGGGTTAGTGCGTGACCGAGTTGGGCTAACCACCCTGCTGGCAGCACTAGATGATATCGATCACCCGCTCACCCCGTTGGTCCGAGTACTGAGTACGGCGGCGCTGGCGAGAACTGAATCTCGTGGCGGGCATTGGCGCCAAGACTATCCAACACCTGACCCAACCCAGGCCACCCGGACCGCGTGGCGTCTCACGCCATATGGTCAGACCGAGTCCGGGTACCCGCGCACAGCAACCAAGGAGCTTTACCATCATGTTGACGCCTAACATTGTGACCGATGCGGTGACTCGGGCCCTGGCCGAGGACGCCCCGTGGGGTGATATTAGCGTGACCGCTTCAATCCCTTCAACGATGCAGTTTCAGGCGAACCTCGTGGCACGTCAACCCGGACGGTTTGCCGGTGGCCCGGTGCTGACAGAGACGTTCCGCCAGGTGGACCCGCGCATCACGGTGTCACAGCTGGTCGCCGAAGGCACGGAGTTTTCCGCCGGTGCGGTCCTGGCCTCTGTCGAAGGCCCGGCTGCTGGCATCCTAACGGCCGAACGGGTCGCGCTAAACTTTGTGCAGCGACTGTCCGGGATTGCCACGTTCACGGCACAGTTTGTTGCCGAAGTGACCAGCGTCGAGGCATCGGCTCGAATCGCGGACACCCGCAAAACCACCCCGGGACTGCGAGCGCTAGAAAAGCATGCGGTGATGGCCGGCGGCGGGATCAACCATCGGTTTAGTCTCTCGGATGCGGTGATGCTGAAAGACAATCACTTGGCCGCTCTCGGGGCGACCGAGGGCACCGGGTTGACCGAAGCGATTTTGCAGGTGAAGTCCACGGTCGGTCACACCACCTCGATCATCGTCGAAGTCGACGAGCTGTCCCAAGTCGAATCGGTGTTAGCGGCCGGGGTGACTGGCATTCTGCTCGACAACTTCTCGCTGGCCGACTTGCGGGCCGGGGTGGAGCTCATTGAAGGTCGCTGTGTGGCAGAGGCTTCCGGTGGCGTCACACTTGATACGGTGGCAGAAATAGCCCAGACTGGCGTCGACATTATTTCGGTTGGCGCCCTCACCCACGGTGCTGCCGCACTCGATCTTGGATTGGACGCTGCCTAATGTTATATCTTGATGCCGCCGCTACTGCCCCACTGCGTGCCGAAGCTCGCCACGCGATGCTGGCCGTATTAGATGGCGGCCCGGCCAATGCCTCCTCGGTGCATACCCCGGGGAAAACTGCCAAGGCCACGCTCCAACAGGCCCGGGAAGCTGTGGCGCATGCCTTCGGAGCGACTCCGAGTGAGGTGGTCTTTACTGCCGGTGGGACAGAAGCTAATAATCTTGCGCTCAAAGGGATTGCCCTGGCGGCCCCACGGGGTAAGCATATTGTCACGACGGCAATTGAGCATTCTTCGATTCGTAAGAGCTGCGAGTTTTTAGCGCGAGTCGCGAACTTTGAGATCACCGAAATCGGCGTAGATTCTCACGGCCGCGTCGACGAAGAAGCCGCTATGGCGGCGATTCGTCCCGACACCACGTTGGTCTCGGTAGGCCTGGCCAATGGGGAGGTCGGCACCGTGCAGTCCCTGGAGCGTATTGCTCAAACAGCCCGCGCGGCCGGAGCGGTCATGCACACCGATGCGGTCCAAGCCGCCGCATCGCTGCCCGTGAGTTTCGGGTCGGGCGGTTGGCCGGGTGAGATCGTGGATGCGATGTCGATCGCCTCGCACAAATTTGGGGGCCCGCAGGGGGCCGGGGCCCTGTTGATCCGGCAGGGCATCGAGTTTGAACCCTTGCTGCACGGTGGCGGTCAGGAGTCCGGGCACCGCGCGGGCACCGAAAACCTCGCGGCTATTGCCGGATTTAGCGCCGCGGTCACGGCCGTCATGAGTCAAGCTGGTTCGCGAGCCCAAACCATGGCCACGCAACGCGACGACTTTGTGGCCACCATCCTGGAGCACGTCGCCGGCGCACAACTCACCGGGCACCCTACCGAACGGGTCCCCAACCACGCCTCATTTGTTATCGAAGGCTTCTCGGGCGAATCGCTGGTGGTTGATTTGGATATCGCCGGCATCGCGGCGTCCTCGGGCTCTGCCTGCTCAGCCGGCAAGAAAGCACCGTCCGGGATTTTATTAGCGATGGGCTACGACCCGGATGTGGCGGTTACCGCCTTACGGTTCACCTTCCCCGACCCGCTCGATGATGCCGCATATGAGCGGCTGGTCCAGACGGCACTGAACGTCTTCGCCCAGCACACCGCGCTGGTGCGGTAGTCGGATTCTACAACCCCTTGACTTCATTTAGACTGCGCGTAAGGTACCAAGTGAGACATATATCACACGTTGCGCAGGTATCGTGGAGCAGACACGCCAACCCCACTATCTGAGGCAGTGCTGTTCTGCTCGTCGGTATGAGCCGCAGTCAAGGA
>CALBOC010000297.1 GCA_937896705.1 uncultured Micrococcaceae bacterium
CGATGTAGAGACCGAAGATGTTCCTGTGACGCAGCCGACGTCCGAAGACACGGCCCAGCCGCAAAGCCAAGTCGAGTCTTCTGACCCGCAACTCGGCACGGCTCAGTAGTTTCAGCGTAAACACCCGTTCGGTCGATTTTGACCGGGCGGGTGTTGTGTTTTAACTGTTGAACACCGCGTCGGGGTGACAAGATCGGTCACTGTGTGTCTGAAATGCCGTGACGGTTCCTCCCAGCAAATTCGCAGTTTTGCAGGGGTTTTCTCCCAAGACCGTTGTGTTAGATTTGCGCGCAATAGGCCCTGCGATTCGGCATGGCCCAGCGATGTAGGAGACGTGTTCATGCCGTACAACATTTTCGTGCTCGGGCTGGACGAGCTCGGGATCGCCGAACTGGCAACGCTGCCCGATGCGCATGATTACGTGTTCCATGGACTCCTCACGATCGAAGACCTCCAAAGCGGTACGATCGACCTGCAAGCCCAATTGATCGAAGCGCAACGGCAGCTTGACGCCTTCGAGGGTTCCATCGACGGTATCGTTGGGTACTGGGACTTTCCTGTCAGTATGATGGTCCCCATTTTGTGTCAGCGCTACGGTTTGCCCAGCAAAAACCTACTGGCCACCGTCAAATGTGAGCATAAGTACTGGAGTCGGCTGGAGCAACAGCGTTTCATCGAAGAGTACCCAAAGTTTGATCTCGTGGACTTCAACGACCCCGAGGCAACCCTGCCGGAGCATATGTCGTATCCGGTGTGGGCCAAACCGATCAAGTCATTCTCCAGCGAAGGCGCATACCGGGTGACCTCCGATGCGGAGCTCCAAGCCGTCCTGGCCAAACGCCGCGAATCCCCAGAACGTGTCGGCCCGGCGTTTGAGCACGTGCTGCAGATGCTTGAGCTACCCGAGGACATCGCCCAGATCCCCGGGGGAGCCTACATGGTTGAAGAAGCCGCTGTCGGCAACCAGTGCACAATCGAGGGCTATACCTACGATGACACGGTGTACCTCACCGGTATCGTCGATTCGCTGCACTACGACAACTCCTCGAGCTTTCTGCGCTATAAGTATCCGTCCACCCTGCCGCTGGAGATCCAAGAGCGCATCCGAAGTGTGACCCAGCGGGTCATTGCAGGGCTGGGCTTATCCCACAGTACGTTTAACGTTGAATACTTTTGGGATGAGGCTACCGATCAGCTCACGTTGTTAGAGATCAACACCCGGCATTCCCAATCGCACGCGCCGATGTTCCGCTACGTCGATGGACTCACCAATCATGTCCACATGGTTGATCTGGCGCTAGGGCGGAAACCACGCCAGCCGGTGGATCAAGGATATTTCGCCACGGCATCCAAGTGGATGCACCGGCGTTTTGCCGACGGCATCGTTCGTCGTATCCCCACCGTCGATGAAATTGCTGAAGTCGAGCAGCGCTTCCCGGGGACCATCATCGAGCTGGAAGTGACAGAGGGGCAGCGCTTATCCGATAGTTTCAGTCAAGATAGTTACAGCTATATGCTGGCGAATATCTACACGACTGGACAGACCGACGAAGAAGCCATCGAGATTTATCATGCATGCCTAGAAGCCCTGAAATTCGAGATTGACGACGTTTAGGACTGAGATGCGAACACTGACGACGCTGCCCTTTCCGATAGAAGAGACCGAGCATCTGTGGATCCCGCTTTCGGACGGGACTCGGTTAGCCGCCCGACTGTGGAAGCCCGTGGACGCCGAGGCTCAGCCCGTCCCGGGCATTGTGGAGATGATCCCGTATCGCAAACGCGATCTGACCGCGGTGCGAGATTCGATTCACCACCCCTATATGGCCGGCCACGGCTACGCATGTCTGCGCGTAGATTTGCGCGGGTGCGGGGACTCCGAGGGCGTCTTGACCGATGAGTATCTGGAACAGGAGCTCCAAGATGTCGAAGAAGTCCTGGCGTGGCTCGCGTGCCAACCCTGGTGTAGCGGCCGGACCGGCATCATGGGCATCTCCTGGGGCGGGTTCAACGGATTGCAGGTCGCGGCACGTCAGCCCGAGAGCCTCGGCGCCATCGTGACGGTGTGTTCGACCGATGACCGCTACACCGACGACGTCCACTACATGGGCGGATGTCTGCTCACGGACAACCTTTCGTGGGCTTCGACGATGTTTGCCTACAATTCGGCGCCGCCCGATCCCGAAATTGTCGGCGATCAGTGGCGCGATATGTGGCACGATCGGCTAGAACACTCCGGTCTGTGGCTGGAGACCTGGTTGCGTCACCAACGCAAAGATGATTACTGGCGTCACGGGTCGGTTAATGAAGACTACGCAGCCATCCAGGTGCCGGTCTTTGCGGTCAGTGGTTGGGCCGATGGCTATTCGAATGCGGTGTTTCGGCTTTTGCGTGGACTCGATGCCCCAACTCGCGGACTGATTGGCCCCTGGAGTCACAAGTATCCCCACCTTGGTCAGCCCGGCCCGGCGATCGGCTTCTTACAAGAGGTTGTCGCGTGGTGGGATCACTGGCTCAAAGACCGCACCGACAACGGAGCGATGGACGGGCCGCAACTGGCCATTTGGATGCAAGACACCGTCAATCCGTCGACCACCTATGAAAACCGCCCCGGTCGCTGGGTGGGGGAGCGCACGTGGCCCAGCCCCCGCATCGTCGAGACACGGTACCCGCTGTTTCGGCGTCGGATCCTGATGACCGATACGGACGCCGAAGCGAATCTATCTAGTCCTGCACTAACGCTCCAGTCACCGTTGTCCGTCGGTCATTTCGGCGGGAAGTGGTGTTCCTATAACGCGCCACCCGATATGCCATACGACCAACGCGAAGAAGACGGCGGTGCGTTGGTTTTTGATAGCGACCCGCTCGAAGAACGGCTTGAGCTGTTGGGCCAACCCATCGTTGAGCTAACCATCGCCTCAGATCAGCCCATCGCCATGGTCGCGGTGCGGTTATCGGATGTGGCACCGAGTAATGCTGCAACTCGTGTCAGTTACGGCCTGCTGAATCTGAACCACTACAACGGTTCGGATGATCCGCAACCATTAACCCCGGGGGAGCCACGAACCTACCGGGTTAAACTCAACGGTCTGGCCCAGTCGTTTCCGCCCGGTCACCGACTGCGCGTGGCAGTCTCGACCTCCTACTGGCCGGTGGTCTGGCCGTCGCCGCGCGCAGCGCGTTTGACGATTGACCCAAATACGTCCGCGTTGATCCTGCCGGTGCGTCCGCAAGCGGAACAAGATGATCCCGAATTGCTGCCGGTCTTTGGTCCGCCCGAAGGCGCGGAACCATTGCCTACCCAGCAGTTAGAGCCCGGCGAACAGGATTGGACGGTGAGTCGCAATCTGGTGGACCTGTCCGGCAAATTAGAAGTGGTCAAAGATCTGGGCGTGGTGCGCTTCGTCGACATCGACCTGGACGTGACCCGACGGGCAGTCGAGCGTTACACGTTCAAAGGCACTGATGTGAATTCGGTGCGTGGCGAGACGGACTGGGTCATGGGATTTCAGCGCGATGACTGGTCGGTTTATACCTATACCAAGACCGTGTTGACCTCCACGCCCGATGCCTTCCACGTTTATGCTGAGTTAGACGCCTACGAAGGTGATACCCGAGTGGCGTCGAAAACTTGGAACACCAGAATCGATCGCGATTTTATTTGATTGGATGTGTCAGTGGAGATTTTGAGTGCTCGCACCCTGTTGCGCCCACGCGATCCCGCCGCCAGCCATAAGTTCTACGGCCAGACGCTCGGGCTGGCCGTGCACCGAGAGTTCGGACCGCCCGAGAGTCCCAGCAGAGTGTATTTTTGTGGCAACGGGCTGCTGGAAATAGCCGGGCACGCGACCCCACGCGCTGACTCCAGCGCGCTCCCGATGTCTTTGTGGTTTCAGGTGCGCGACGTTGTGGCCGAATATAACCGGCTGCAAATGTTAGATGTGACCGTGCTGCGCGAACCCAAAACCGAGCCGTGGGGTCTCCAAGAGGCTTGGATTGCTGATCCTGACGGTGTTGAAATCGTGCTCGTCCAGATTCCGGTCGATCACCCGTTGCGTCAGGACCAGCGGCCCGTCGAATCCTTGCAGTGGGACTAGGCTGGCTTGCGTAAACCGCCCTGCCACATCACGTCATAGGGAGTTTCTGCCGACATGCGCTGGCTGATGCCTGCGGTGACGAAGTCTTTGGCCCGCTCAGCGGCTTCGAGTTCGGTGCGGCCTTTGGCCAATTCAGCCGCGACTGCAGCAGCCAGGGAACAGCCCGCCCCAGAGACCGCGTGGTTGCCGATCTTGGCCACGCCCAGTACCTCAAGGTGGGAACCGTCATAAAATACGTCCACGGCTTCTGGACCTTCGATGCGTACGCCTCCCTTTGCCAGCACGGATACTCCGGATTCGTCGTGGATTTTCCGGGCCGCATCTTTGAGGTCCGCGAGGTTTGAGATCGTCATCCCGGATAGTTGTTCTGCCTCAAAATGATTCGGCGTGGTCACGGTGGCCAACGGCAACAGTTTCGACTTCAACGCTTCGTCGGTATCTTGGGCCTCACCGGGTTCCTGGCCCTTACAGATCAACACCGGATCTAGCACCACGTTCTTCCACTCCTGGGATCGCAGCGCTGTGGCGACGACCTCGATCGTCTCGACCGAGCCCATCATACCCAGTTTGACGGTATCCAGCTGGCCGGCGAAGTTGGCTTGAATGGCTTCTAGCTGGTTGGATAACACGTCGGGGTCAATGCGGGTCAGGCGGTGGTTCCAGTTATCGGCCGGGTTATAGGAGACAATGCAGGTCAGCGCGGCGGTGCCATAGGTGCCAAGCTCTTGGAACGTGCGCAGGTCGGCTTGCGCGCCAGCGCCGCCGGTGGCTTCCGAACCGGCAATCGTCAGGGTCACGGCAGGAGAGTGAATGCTATACATGCCGACCATCTTATATGGCCTAGGCCAATGTGTGGGGTTTT
>CALBOC010000298.1 GCA_937896705.1 uncultured Micrococcaceae bacterium
CCCCACTATCTGAGGCAGTGCTGTTCTGCTCGTCGGTATGAGCCGCAGTCAAGGAGCAGACGATGGCCAACGAACACACGATCCGAGAACTCAGCCACGAAGACCGGACCTTCGATCCCCCATCCGAATTCGCGGCCCAAGCGAATGTGACCGAAGAAGAATACACCAAAGCCGAAGAAGACCGCATCGGGTTCTGGGCCGAAAAAGCCCAGCGCATCTCGTGGGAAACACCATTTGAGGAGGTACTCGACTGGTCCGATGCGCCGTTTGCTAAGTGGTATATCGGTGGCAAACTCAACGCGGCGTATAACTGTGTCGATCGGCACGTTGAAGCAGGCCTGGGTGAGCGGGTGGCCTACTATTTTGAGGGCGAAGGTGGCGACACCCGCGTCATCACGTATGCGGATTTGCAACGCGAAGTCTCTAAAGCAGCTAACGCGCTGGTCGAACTCGGGGTCAAAGCCGGTGACCGCGTCGCGTTATATATGCCGATGATCCCAGAAACGGTCTTTGCAATGCTGGCGTGCGCTCGCATCGGTGCCCCGCACACTGTGATTTTCGGTGGATTCTCTGATCGAGCCATCGCCGATCGCGTCGAAGACTGCGGGGTTGAAATCGTGATCACCGCAGACGGCGGTTACCGTCGGGGCAAAACAAATGCGTTGAAAGCCACCGTCGATAAAGCCCTCCGGGACCTTCCGCAAGTCCGCAACGTAATCGTCGTCCAGCGCACCGGCCAAGAAGTGGACTGGAATGAGGATCGGGACCTCTGGTGGCATGATGTTGTGGACCGCCAGTCCGAAACCCATGAGCTGGAATTCTTTGATGCAGAGCACCCGCTGTACATCATGTACTCCTCGGGCACGACCGGCAAACCCAAAGGTATTATGCACACTACCGGCGGGTATTTGGTGGGCACCGCGTATACGCACTGGGCGGTCTTTGATATCAAACCAGAAACCGACATCTTCTGGACGGCAGCCGATATCGGATGGGTCACCGGGCACTCCTATATCGTCTACGGGCCGTTGGCCAATGGCACGACTTCAGTCCTGTATGAGGGCACCCCGGATACGCCACACCGTGGGCGCTGGTGGGAGATCGTGGAAAAATACGGGGTCACCGTGTTGTACTGTGCGCCCACCAGCATCCGGACCTTTATGCGCTGGGGTCGCGATATCCCGGCCAAATACGATATGTCCACCCTGCGCCTGTTGGGCAGCGTGGGCGAACCGATCAACCCCGAAGCGTGGATGTGGTATCGCGAACATATCGGGGGGAACAATTGTCCGATCGTTGATACCTGGTGGCAGACCGAAAACGGTAGCATCCTGATCAGTGCACTGCCCGGTGTGACCTCGACGAAACCAGGGGCTGCGATGCGCGCTCTGCCCGGGATTGTGGCAGATATTTATGACGAACAAGGAAAACCCGTGGACCGCGGCAGTGGTGGGTATCTGGTGATCACTGAACCGTGGCCGGCCATGCTGCGCACCCTGTGGGGTGATGAGGAGCGCTACAAGGAGACCTACTGGTCGCAATACCCCGGGGTGTACTTCGCCGGCGATGGTGCTAAATATGACCGGGACGGTGATATTTGGGTTCTGGGCCGGGTGGATGATGTCTTGAATGTCTCCGGCCACCGGATGTCGACGGCTGAAATCGAATCCGCGCTGGTTTCGCACAGCATGGTGGCAGAAGCCGCCGTGGTGGGAGCCCAAGATGAGACCACCGGTCAAGCGATCGAAGCGTTTGTCATCCTCCGGGAAAGCGCGAAAGATCGTGACGACGCGGTCAAAGAGTTGCGCGACCACGTTCGGGCGTCCATCGGGCCGATCGCCACACCGCGGGCCATCATGGTCGTCCCGGACTTGCCCAAAACTCGGTCTGGCAAGATTATGCGCCGACTCCTCAAAGATGTCGCCGAAGACCGTGAGATCGGCGATGTGACCACGCTCGCCGATGCTTCTGTCATGGAGGCGATTCAGGAGGAAATGCGGGCCCGACAGAAATCATGACCCCAACGGTGGACGCGAAGTGGTTAGCCTATTTCGACCAGGAGCACACCCACCATGATGAGGATGAGCCCTAGAATCATGCGAGGCGTCAGGGGCTCTTTCCAAATGATGCGCGCTAACAGTGCAATCAGCGCGACCCCGACTGCCGACCAGATGCCGTAGGCTACGGCCACCGGCATGCCCGCCGCGATGGTCAGCGCCAGAAAGAAGAACGCTAAAGCGTAAAAGATCACCAGCGGGATGATCCAGATCTTGCG
>CALBOC010000299.1 GCA_937896705.1 uncultured Micrococcaceae bacterium
ATGGAAGAAGCCAAACGTGCCGAGAACGGCAGAAAACCCTTGCGCCAGGACTCACCGGGCCTGGTCGCACCCACGGTCGCGCTTGTGGGGGTGGGAGTAGCGTTGACTGTTGTAGCCGGCCCGCTCTTTGACTTTGCGAGCGAAGCCGCTGACGACATGATCCACCGCACCGCCTATATTGAGGCCGTGCTGGGCGAAGAAGCCGCCCAGGAAGCCCAGTTGGAAGCTGACCAGCTCGAGGCCTGGGGGATCACCGGATCTGACGGCGCCGGCTCGGCTCAAGGATCGGAAGGAGGCGACAACTGATGCCAGACAACTCGTCCAACGACCTGGCCCACCGCGACAATGCGCCCTCGTCCATCGAGGATAAACGGTCCCGGCGCTCGCAATGGCCCATGGTGCTCGTGCTAACGTTCACTTGGGTCGCGCTGTGGCAGGACCTTAGCTTGCCGACCATCGTGTTGGGGGTTATTTTCAGTGTTGCAGTGATGTTGGCGCTGCCATTACCGCCGGTCCCATTCGCCGACCGGTTCAACGTCTTCCACTCGTTGAGATTCGTGGTGTACTTCCTGTGGAAAATTATCGCCGCCACCTGGGATGTTGCGGTCAAATCGATTAAACCCGGCCCGAAAGTGGTCAACTCGGTCGTCGCGGTCAAACTGCGCACTCAAGACGACCTCTTACTCACACTGGTGGGTCACGTCTACGCGCTGATTCCCGGGTCCTTGGTCATCGATGTCGACCGCCCTAGCTCAACGCTGTTCTTGCACGTCATTGATGTGCCCGACGAGGATGCCGCCGAAGCTTTTCGCGTCGACTCCTTGGACATCGAGGCCCGAATGATTCGTGGCTTCGGTTCCAAACGGGATTACGCCCTGGTCAAGGCCGAAGATCGAGCCGGTGACGGGGTGGTGCGTCGGCATACCGAACTTGAGGACCCCATCGACGCCGAGACGGAGGAGAAACCATGAGTGTGATGGCACTGGCAGGCTGGATCAGCCTGGCGTTTTTGGCAGTTGGTGCGCTGGGTGCCCTCTACCGGATTATCCGCGGTCCGGCCCTGCTGGACCGCGCGATCGCCGTCGACGTCATCTTGATCGTCTTCTCTTCGGGACTGACCGTTTTGATGGCGCTCAATGAGCACACACACTTTATTGTCGTGGTGGTTGCCGCGTCGCTGATCGGGTTTCTGTCCTCGACGACGCTGGCTCGGTTTACTGTGGAAGGCGCACACGCCAACCAGTCCGAGCCCGAACCGCGTCACGCGCCGACTGGCGGTGAGCTCTAATGGACATTACGTATGACTCGTGGATGGAGCTCGTCGCGGCCATCCTGCTGGTCCTGGGAACCCTGTTGTCAGCGGTCGCGGGCTTCGGTCTGCTGCGCTTCCCCGATGTGCTGTCGCGCATGCACGCCGCGACAAAACCCCAGGTGTTAGGGCTCTTGCTCGCGCTGGCCGGGCTGGGTTTTGCGTTGCAAACCTGGGCGGTGGTCCCGGTGCTGATCGTGGCGTGGTTGGCGCAGCTGATTACCGCGCCGGTTTCAGCGCACATGGTTGGTCGGGCCACCTACCGCTCACACCGCCTCGATCCGGCCCATATTGCCGTGGACGATCTCGCCCAGGCGGTGCAAGCCCAAGACCGGGCCGAGGCCGAAGAACAAAGCCAGCAAGACCGTCGCTAGTAGCGGACCCCGGTGAGCTCTTCACTGAGCTCCCATAGTCGTCGCTGGGTTTCGGTCTCATAGGTTTCACGGTGCGCCGCGGCCGGCTGCTGAATCGAAAAATACTGTCCCGTGGTCCCGTCGAGCCCGGGGTTATTGATGAGGTTCAGCACCGCATCGACACCGGTCTGGAGGTCATCGACCGTGCGCCCGTAGCCCTCTTGGACCATGCGGGTGGGCATCAGGGTGGCCGGATGCAAACTGTTGACGGTCACCACATCGGCCAGCAGGGTTTTGGCCAGCGCGAACCCGAACGTGACCATCGCAAACTTACTTTGGGCATAGGCGCGGTTGCCCGAATAACCGTGGTGCAGATGCGGGTCGGCGAAATCGATCGGCTGCTGCGCCCCGGAAGCGACATTGACGATCCGACTGGGCGCTCCGACCTCAAGTAACGGCAACAGCCGCTGGGTCAGTGCAAACGGGGCCAGATGGTTCACCGCGAACCGCAGCTCATACCCGTCGGCAGACAGTTGCCGGGTATCGTCTGCCCCTTTGCCCACCCCTGCGTTATGGACCAGCACATCTAGCTGATCGGTCAGGTCGGCGACGTCATCGGCTAATCGCTGCACCTGGTTGAGGTCGCTGAGATCAGCCTGCACCAGCTCAACTTGGGCCGGAGCATCAGCCAGTTCAGTCGCCACGGCTTCCAATCGCTTCGAGTCTCTGCCGTGCAGTATCAATCGGACGTTTTGTGTGGCAAGCGCGTCGACCACGGCGCGGCCTAAGCCACTGGTTGCACCGGTGAGCAAGATGGTTCGGTCGGTAGTATGCATCGGCTCCTCCCAAGGATCACGTCAGAAAACCGGTCTAGTGCGGGTTGTGGGGCCAGTCTAACCGGTGGCAGCGGCCCAAACCGCGGCCCACTTTTCGCCCAGGGACGCCACTGATTCATGAGCGTTGAGGCCGCTGGGATCCGGCACAACCCACAATTGGGTATCCTCGGGCCAGCCGGCAAGATCTGCGGTATCTTGGAGGCCCAGCACGGCCGCCGGCTTCTGGAACGCTGTCCGGAACGCGGTGATCCCGGTGAAGGCTACGACTTTCGGTTGCAATACCCGCACCCGCTGCACTAAGCGGTCACAGCCGGCCTGCAGTTCCTCGCGCGACAGCTCCGATGACCGCGAAGTCGGACGCGACACGATATTGGTCAGCCCGATACCGCGTTCGGCGATCATCCGCTCATCCTCGTGGTCCAACCCATTGGAATCATTGACCAGGGTCGGGGTGATGCCCCCGGCGTGTAAGGATTTCCAAAACCTATTACCCGGACGCGCAAACGGCGCTTGCACGGCCGCCGCCCACGGACTGGGGTTAGTGCCAACGATCAGCAAACGCAACAGTCCGGTGTTGTCGGCGTCGTTGGGGTAGGGCAACAGGTCATCCAAGCGCAGCTGTTGCTCTGCCGCATCGGCGAGTTCGGTTTTGGTGGGACGGCGACCGTCCAAGGGGGATTGTCGGCGCCAGGTTCTCCAGTCGTTGGGCAAAGTGTTCATGTATCCACCCTAGATCTCGGCGATGCCCCGATGGCTAGAGTAGACGTTATGAGTCATCCGATATCCCGTCCCGATCATCCCGACCACGAGCACCCCTGGGCCATGCAGTTGGTGATCCAACGCAATAAACAAGACCCTGCCAACCACATTGACGTGTTGGAAGCCGCCGCGAGCGCGGTGGTGAGGTTGTTGGACGATCCGCGCACCACCAGTGCTGATGGGGCTTGGGCCGAGGCGGTCGCGCACTGGCGTGCCGGGTGGATTCGGAAGGTGGCCCGGCGTGCCGAAAATAAGCGGTGGGACGATGTCCAGGCTCTCGATGGTGTGACGGTCACCTCGGGTGGCGCCGCGGTCCGGGCTTTCGTACCGGGACCGGTCGCACCCTTGCCACCGCAGTTGCACAAATTGCAGGTTGGCGGCACCGAGCTACCTCGGCGCCATGCCTCAATCCGGAACGACGCGGTGGTCACCATCGAGCTCAACCCTGCTGTCGAGTTGTCGACCGGCAAAGCCGCCGCCCAGGTCGGTCATGCCGCACAGTTGGCCTATGAACGGCTCGTGGCCAGCACCGATGACGACGCACAGGCTCGCGCAACGCTACAGGCTTGGCGGGCCGATGAGTTCCAAGTCCGTGTCCAGGTGCCCACGGCTGAGCGGTGGACCCAAGCAGATCGCCCGGTGCGCGTCGTGGATGCGGGACTGACCGAGATCGCCCAGGAGACCGAAACGGCGCGAGCGTTCTGGTAGGTCCAGCAAGACAGTCTCGCACCTCCTA
>CALBOC010000300.1 GCA_937896705.1 uncultured Micrococcaceae bacterium
AAACATGGCCGGCTGTTCCGCCGCCGCAAAAGACGACGTTCATGGTCGTAGTCATTATGTTGATTGTACGCTTTCTGTGGGGACTGACGACGGCTGAGTGCCCAGGGTTGCGTCATGGAGTTCTTGGGCTTGTTGTCGCGCGAACGATAACACCACGCCGACCGCGAGAATAGCCATCAGCAAGGCGGACCCACCGGCCGAGATGAACGGTAATGGCACGCCGATGACGGGCAGCAATCCGGTGACCATGGCGATATTCATAAACGCTTGGCCTAACAGCCAGGTCATGATCGCACCGGTCGCAATCCGCACGAAGGGATCGGTCGTGTTATAGGCGACCCGGAACATGCCGATACCCAAGGTGATAAACAGCCCCAGCACAAGCAGTGCACCCAGTAGGCCAAGTTCTTCGCCAAGCACCGTGAAGATAAAGTCGTTGCCGGCCTCGGGGATATAGGACCATTTTTGCCGTGACTGGCCCAACCCGACGCCAAACCAGCCCCCGGAAGCCAGGGCAAAGATGCCTTGTTCGTATTGATAACAGGGATCGGAAGCGTGGTCGCAGTTCCCCAGCCAGGCTTCAATACGCAACATGCGGTTGCTTGAAATCATTGTGGCAACCACGACGCCGACCAGGCCAAGCGCGGCCATGGCGCCCAGATAGATGCTACGCATACCGCTCAGGTAGAGCACCGCTGCGATGATCAGCAACACGATTAACACGGTGCCAAGGTCACGACCCAGAAGGATCAGCACGACAATCAGTGCGCCGAAGGGAAACACGACGGGCATCAGCAGGTTTTTCCCATAGCCTTCAAGTTTGAGTTTCTGACTCAGCGCATAGGCGGCCCAGACGCTGAAAGCGAGTTTGGCTGCTTCTGCCGGTTGGAAGGAGAAGCCGGCCACACGCAGCCAGTTCCGGTTGCCGTTAATCTCGACCCCCAAGGGGGTAAAGACTAGAATCAGCAGACCAATAGATACCAACAACATGACTCTGGCCAGCCGGTAGTAGGTTTCCCGGCGCCATTTACCCATCCAAAATAACAGTGCCACACCGATCACGGCGTAGACGCCTTGGGATCTGAGGGAAGCGAACGAGCCGGCACCACCAATATCTTCAACCGATGA
This sequence comes from uncultured Micrococcaceae bacterium, assembly GCA_937896705.1. Lineage (GTDB taxonomy): Bacteria > Actinomycetota > Actinomycetes > Actinomycetales > Micrococcaceae > Yaniella. The sequence goes on from CALBOC010000300.1 coordinate 1,129, forward strand.
CGCCGATAGCACCATCACCACCCCAATAAAGGTCAAGGCAAGGGTGGGGCCTAGGATCAACCAGTAGGCAGATTTAGTGGAGTGTGTCCCGGTGAGCCAATCCCAGGCACGAGCCACACGAGGTGTTGGACCATTGCTCATATCGTGCTCCTGGTAGTTCGTGATTAGTGTCCGGGATAGTTGATGTCAGCTAGCAGCTGCGCGATGGCTTGGGTGAACGCTTCACCGCGAACATTGTAATTGACGAACTGATCCATTGACGCGGCTGCTGGCGATAACAGGACGGTGTCGTGCGGGTCAGCGATCCGATGGGCCAGGTTGACGACTGCTTGCATCACCGCTGACCCGTTTTCAAACTCCACTGTAGTGTCTTTGAGGTAGTCGGTGTAGATAGGTACCTCGGGTGCGTGTCGCTGGAGCGCTTCGACTATTGGCGCTTGATCCGTCCCAAGCAAGATCACGGCTTTGAGCCGCTCGTGATGGTGCCGGACCAACTCGTCATAGGATGCCCCCTTGGCCAGTCCACCGGCAATCCAGATGATCGGATCATAGGTTGCCAGCGCAGCATTGGTGGCGTGCGGGTTGGTGCCTTTGGAGTCATCGACCCAGAGGACATCGTGGAAGTGTGCCACCGACTGGATCCGGTGGGGTTCAGGTTCGTACGAGCGTAAGCCTGCTTGAATCGCTGCCGGTGCTACTCCGACCGCGCGGACCAGTGCCGCTGCGGCGAGTGCGTTGAAGACCATATGTTGTGGCGCCGGATTGCCGATGTCAGCGAACTGCGCTAATTCAAGCGCCTGGGTGGCCCGGTTTTGTAGAAACGCCCGGTCCACCAGCAGATCATCGACGACACCGACCATGGAACGCTGCGGTGTGTCGGTCGTAATCCCGATCGCGCGACAGCCTTCAATGACATCGGCTTCTTCGACCATGCGCATGGTCTTGGGTTCTTCGTCGTTGTAGATGGCGGCGATTCTAGTGTTCTCATAGATCTTGGCTTTGGCGGCCGTGTAGCCGGCAAAGCCGCCGTGCCAGTCGAGGTGATCTTCGGCCAGGTTGAGCACCACCGAGGCTTCTGGCTCGATGTGGTGAATCCAGTGCAACTGGAAGGAGGAGAGCTCCACGATCAGCAGGTCGTACCCCTCCGGGTAACGAATCGCGTCCAGAATAGGGGTGCCGACGTTGCCCACGGCGATGGCATCAAGCCCCTGGGCACGTGCCATGGCTTCAGCCATGGTGGCGACCGTGGTTTTGCCATTCGTTCCGGTCAGTGCGACCCACTTTGCGGTTCGTTTACCCTGACGCTGTCGCACTCGCCAGGCGAATTCAACGTCGCCCCAGATCGGAATACCGGCCTCTTGAGCGGCAACCAGCACCGGGCTGTCCGGACGCCATCCCGGCGAGGTGATAACCACGTCGATGCGACCATCGATCGCAGTGGGATCAGGCAGGCCTTGTACCGCGTCTTCGCCCAACAGCACTTCTTGGACGCCAACGATGTTGAGGGTGTCTGCTGCCTGCCGGTTATGTTCGGAGTCTTGACCGTCGACAACCATAACGGCGGCGCCGAGTTCGGCCAGGGTATCAGCGACGGCGAATCCCGTGACGCCGATACCGGTGACCAGTACGGACAGTTGGGACCAGTCAGCGTCCCAGGTTGTCAGATCATCGAGGTTCATTGCAGGATCACCCATTCGGTGTAGAACAAGGCCAGCGCTGCGACCACGAAGGCTAATCCGATGAGCCAGAAGCGGACCACCACGGTCACTTCTGCCCAGCCCTTAAGCTCGAAGTGGTGTTGCAGCGGTGCCATGAGGAAGACACGCTTGCCGCCGGATAATTTGAAGTAGGCCACTTGGATAATTACCGAAGCGGCGATGACGACCATCAGCCCGGCCAAGACGACCAAGAGAATCTGTGTTTTGGAGAAGATCGCAAACCCGGCCAGTGCACCGCCCAGGGCCAGCGAGCCGGTGTCGCCCATGAAAATTTTTGCCGGTGCGGTATTCCACCACAAAAAGCCCATCAGCACCCCGGCCAAGATGGACCCGAGTAACGCCAGGTCCATGGGGTCGCGGACTTCATAACAGCCCCCCGCTGCGGTGGTCCCGGAGCACGCCTGGTTGGCCTGGAATAAGGTGATCAGCACGTACCCGACCGACACCATGGCCACCGCACCGGTTGCCAGCCCGTCCAGTCCGTCGGTGAGGTTGACGGCATTGGTCGTCGCGGTGGTGATGAGGTTGGACCAGAGCACAAATAAGATAGCCCCCACGACGGGGCCGGCAAAGGCCAGGTCCCAGGAGGTGTCGCGAAAAACGGAGATCGCGGTGGAGGCAGGTGTTAGTCCGTCCTCATTGGGGAAGTTCAGCGCCAAGATCGCAAACGTGATGCCCACTGCGCCTTGGCCGATGATCTTGCCGGTCGCTGTCAGCCCGAGAGACCGCTGGTTAGAGATTTTGATGTAGTCGTCTAGGAATCCTACGAGCCCCATGCCAGCCGTCAAAAGAAGCAGCAGTAACGCCGAGACGGTGATCCCGGAAGTTTCTAAATCCAGCAGGTAGAGAATCCAGTGGGTTAAAAAGTAGACGATAACAAAATTGACGACGATGACGAGGCCTCCCATCGTCGGGGTGCCACGTTTGGTTGCGTGCGTAGTGGGACCGTCATCCCGAATGATCTGACCGTAGCCGCGCTTGTGGAGCAACCGGATAAATAATGGCGTCCCGACAACGGTGAGTACAACACCTAGTACCGCACCTAGCAGTAGTCCAATCACTGTTGCTCCTTGCGCCCAAGCGGGGCGGTCGTGAGTTTATCTGCCAGTTCCCACAGGTGTGCGCCGTTGGAACCCTTCACAAAGATGATGTCGCCGGGTGCTGCCCGCTGGGATAATAAAGCAAACGCGTCGTCGTTCGTTAGCACGTGGTCCACTTCATCCCCCCAGGAGCCCTCGTTGACGGCGCCGGTGTAGAGGGCCCGGGCTTCTGCCCCGACCACTACGAGCTGGTCGATGTTTAACCGCACCACGACTTCGCCCAGCAGGATGTGCTCCTTGGCGTGCTGATCACCTAATTCGAGCATCGGACCAAGAACTGCCCACGTGCGTCGACCGGTGTTGCGTCCCAGCATGGCCAGGGTCTTTAGACCTGCGCGCATGGATTCCGGGTTGGCGTTGTAGGCATCGTCGATGATGGTGACGCCGTCGCTGCGATCGGTGCGCGCCATTCGGTGAGCTGAAGCCGGCTGAATGCTGGGCATTGTCGCGGAAATCGTAGCCAGGTCCAGCCCTGCGGCAAATGCTGCGGCAGCCGCCGCGAGCAGGTTGGTGGTGTGGTGCTCACCGATGAGCCCGGCGGTGACTTCGCGCCCTGCACGGTCGGTCGCGGTAGCGTCTTCGGCCAGGTATTGCAGCTCAAAACGCGGGTTTTCGTCGGGTGTTGTGTCAGCGTTGGCGGCATACAGCACGCGGTGCCGTTGCGGTGGGGCAAACGCTGCGGAGAACCACAGCGTCGAGGCGTGGTCAGGGACCCGGGAGGCCATCGCGGCGACGTTAATATCATCGGCGTTGAGCACGGCGGTCCCACCGGCCGGAAGAGCTTCTACAAGTTCACCCTTGGTTTGAGCAATATTGTCTACTGAACCAAACGAAGCTGCATGAGCCGACCCGACCGTGAGTACGACGGACACGTCGGGGCGCACAATATCGGCCAGTTCCCGGATATTTCCTACGCGGTCGGCACCCATTTCCACGACCAGGTACCGCGTGTCGAGGTCAGCGGTGAAGATCGTCAGTGGGACACCGACTTCGCTGTTATATGACCCCTGCGGAGCGACGGTCGGCCCTTGAGTGGACAGCAGAGCCGCCAGGGCGTCTTTGGTCGAGGTTTTGCCGACCGAGCCCGTGATGCCAATGACCGTGGTTTTCGAGTGTTGGCGGATCGCGTCCACAATGTATCGTGCAAGATCCGCCATGGCTACGGTGACGTCGGAGACGATAATCGCTGGGTCGGGTTGTCCTTGAGCGTCTGCGGTTTCGCGTTCCGCCAGAATCAGTGTGGCCCCTGCGTCTCGGGCTGCCCCAATAAAGCGATGTCCGTCGGTGGTTTCACCGGGACGGGCAATAAACAGGCTATCGGCCTCGATGAGCCGAGAGTCGGTGTTTGCTGAGGTGACAGATACCGTGGGGTCGACCGTGGAGGTAAGACGACCACCGGTGGCGTCAGCGATCTGCTGTGCATTGAGTTCAATCATGTCGATTTTGACCTTACCGCGTTAGTCCGCACGCTGTGGTGATGCGGAGCCCGATGTGACAAATCCGTGATCCCGGAGGGCCTGCTGGAGTACTTTCCGATCGTCGATGGGAAATACTACCCCGGCGAAATCTTGCTGAGTTTCATGTCCACGTCCGGCCGCCAGAATAGTGTCGGTGGGCCTGGCCAGTTCAACGGCATACGCCAGCGCATCGGCTCGCGGCACGATTTCTAGCACTTCGGGACCATCTGGGGATCCTTTTGCAATCTGTCGTGCGCCAACAAGCACGGCTTGCCGAATCGCGACAGGATCCTCATGGTGCGGATCATCATCGGTGATAATCACCACATCAGCGTGTTCTGCGGCGATGCGACCCATGAGGGGACGCTTGGCGGTATCGCGTTGACCGGTGGCACCAAAGACCACAATGGTACGACCTTGTGCACCGTGTTGCTGTCGGCTCGAGCGGTTGACGGCTTGTAACGCCTGGGTCAACCCGTCAGGGTTGTGGGCGTAGTCCACGACCACGGTCGGGGTCTCGGCGATGACTTCCATCCGGCCCGGCACGGCGGATTCGAACGGCGCGTGATGTCGACGTTCCAGGACGGCTTTGATGTGTTCCCAGTGGTGTTGTTCATGACCGGCAAAGACCATCACCGCGGCCAAAGCCGCGTTAGCGATGTTGAACTTGCCCGGCATGCCCACACGTGTGGTCACGGTGAACCCGGACTCATGATGGAGGGTGAACGTGTGCCCTAATCCGCTGGGCTCGTATTTGGTGATCGTCCAGTGGCCACGCACTGCCGTGGAGCCCTCCGAGGCGGCAGCTGGCCCCAAATCTAAGGTGATGGCATTGGGCACTTGGGTTGCCAGCTGGTGGCCCCAGTGGGGTTCTGCTCCGCCGTTTAGGGTGACGACACGAACGGTCGAATGATCATCGGTAAATAGCGTGGCTTTGGCATCAAAGTACGCTGCCATACTGCCGTGCAGATCCAGGTGGTCTTGAGTTAGGTTGGTGAACCCCACGACCCCATAGAGCAGTCCGTAGGTCCGCTTATACGCCATCGCGTGCGACGAGACTTCCATGCTGGCTGCGGTCACTTCGGCTTCCCGCATGCACGCAAGCAGGCTGTGGAGCGCGGGCGCTTCGGGTGTGGTGAACTCCGAAGCCAGCGAAGTACCCGCAATGCGTGTTTCGATGGTGCCAATGAGGCCGGTCGTGTGGCCAAGAGCAGCCAGTACCGCGTTGAGGAAATAGGTGGTGGTAGTCTTCCCGTTGGTTCCTGTCACCCCATACACCTGGGGGTCCACTGTGCCGATGTTGCCGTAGATCAATGCTGCTGCATCTGCCAGAGCGGAGCGGACATCTTCGACGATCATGTACGGGACCCCCTCCGGAATACGGTCAAGGCCGCTGTGATCCGTGAGGATCGCTACCGCGCCGGCGGAGAGTGCTTCCTCAATGTAGTCGGCTCCGTGATGTTGGGCTCCCGCCACGGCGGCATACAGGTCTCCGGGTTCCAAGCTTTTGGAATGCATCGAGATGCCTGAGACCAGTTGTTCCGTATCACCTGCCGAGACGGGGCGATATCGCTCGAGATGCTCGAGTAGTGCCGCGATTTTTGTGTGTAATTTCGTTTGTGGTCGTAGCATGTTTGTCAGATAGCCCGGTGGTGCGGGACTACCAGGGCCTTTCCTGTGGGTCTTCGGTAAACACATCATAATGCTGCGGTCCGGTGTCGGACGGCGGGACTGAATATTTACTCAGCAGATACTTCATCACATCGGCTGCGGTGTCCGTGACCTGCCAGGTCTTCCAATTGCCTTGTGGTCGGTGCACGGCAACCGAGACAACGAACTGCGGGTCATCAAGTGGAACGACACCGGTAAATGATGTGGTGTGGCCGTCATACCCGGCGTCTCCTGCGGCTTGTCCCGTGCCGGTTTTTCCACCAACCCGGTACCCATCAATCTGGGCAGCTTGGGCTGTACCCTCTTGGACGACGCCTTCCATGAGTTTGAGCATCTCGTCTGCGGCCTCTTGGGAGATGACTTGTCTGGGCTCTGTGGGAGGCTCCCAAGGTGTTTCAATGCCATCTTCATCAATGTATGCATCAATGACCCGCGGTGGCATCATGACGCCATCGTTTGCTAGCGCCTGAAACATCCTGGTGACATGCAGCGCCGTCACCGAATAACCCTGCCCGAACGTGGTGGTGAAGGGTTGACGCCGGTCCCAATTTTCCCACGAAGCGAACTGGCCTTGATTGACCCCACCTACGCCAATATCAATGTGCTCGCCGACGCCAAAGTCAGACATGTATTGCCAGCGCTGCTCCGGGCTCAGTTGCTCAGCGACCTGTACCGTACCGGTGTTATACGACCGCGTGAAGATGCCCGCTGTGGTCATATCGTAGGTGTCGTGGGGCATCGAGTCATTGATGGTTTCGTTGTTGAAGGTCTGACTATTTGGCACCGACCATTCTTGTTCGGGGGTGACCACGCCGGCATCTAAGGCCATCGCAAACGTCATCGCTTTGCCGGTTGAGCCGGGTTCGTAGGCTTGCGTTAGTGCAGTCGGTCGCCAGAACAGCTGATCGGTTGCCGTGGGGTCTGTCGGGTCCACCGTTTCGGAATCGGCTAGCGCAAGGATATCCCCGGTTTTCGCGTCCATGACCACGATGTTGCCCCACTCGGCGTTATATTCATCGACTTTGGCAGCGATAGCTTCTTGGGCATACCAAGAGACATCCTGGTCGATGGTTAGCCGAACGTCTTTGCCATCGATGGCTTCGGTTTCGGAGAACGAGGCGTTGGGAATCCGCACCCCATCAGCTGAGATTTCAAAGACACGCTCACCGGGTTGGCCTTCGAGATGCTCATTTTGGGAGCGCTCTACGCCCTCCAGCCCCTGCCCCTCGAGACCGTTGAAACCTAGGATGGATCCCGCGACCGCACCATTGGGATATATCCGCTCTGCTACGGGTTCTGACACCAGCCCGGGGATGCCGACCTCGAGCGCTTCTTGGCGGACCTCTGGAGTCACCCTGCGGGAAATGATCCGGTAGGGTCGATCCCCCACCATAAGTTCGCGCAACTCTGGGTAGTCGATATCCAGGATATCTGAAAGCTCTTGTAACTGATCATCGATATCGACTTCAATATATGATCCAGTCTCTGAATCCCACACGCGTGAATCCTGCACCAGCCGCTGGTCTACCACCAAGTCGTAACGCTGTACCGACTCGGCCATGACGTTGCCATCGCGGTCCAAGATCGCGCCCCGTTCGGGTGCTAATGTGACCGGCCGCGTCCGGCGATCCATGGCCTGTTGGGCTTGGTCTTCGGCATCAATACCCTGAATGAACAGCAAGCGACCGCCGAGAACCAAGAGGCAAATCATGAGTATCGACATGGTGATTTTGAGTCTCGACTTTGGCACACGAGTCACCGCTGAGTTTGACACACGATTCACCTACTTCAACACTGCCAGCCCGCCGCTGACGTTAGTTGCCACTCGGAAGGCTAATCTGGGGTCCTTGAAGACTACCGGCTGAGGATGTCTCAATCGTTGATGCCACGCCATCTCCAGTTGACGAATTCGTCACGTTCGGCTCGGGCATGTCAACCTGTGGGCTGATGATGCTGACGCTGTTGGATTCAGGGCCTGGTACCTGTTCATTGGTGACGATCACCGGACCCTGGGAAGCTTCCGTCGGCAGTTCAATCTCGGCGGGAATTCCAGTGCTTGACCGTACGGTGGGCTCTGCTACGAAACTGGTCGGCACATTATCTTCCGTGGCAGCCGTTGCAGTCCCTAGGACCGCACCGGTGCTCAAATCAATAGAGGCCGGAGTGCCGGGGAGGACCATCCCCATCTCGGCGGCTTGCTGCGCGACAGATTGCGGCGCAGATTGTTGGGAGAGTTGCTGGGCCAGTGCCTCATTCGTTTGGGTGATCGACGTCAGGCTGCTATTGAGTTCTACCAGTTCGTATTGTCGATTCGACACGACGATGTTGACGACTAGCACCACCAGCAGCGCAATAATCGGGATGGAAAGGATAAAGACGCTGTAACCAGTAGGTGCACGTTTGAGTTGACCGGAGATGACCTCGAGCTGGTCGCGTCGCGCACTGGCATCTGTGTCCGAATCGCTTCGAGGCTCTTGGGACGGCACATCCAGATTCTCATAGTATTCCGCGTCTAAATCTCGAGCTGTAGAATCTGGTGAGAATGCTGGGCGCAAAACGCTGATGTTCGAGGGGGAAGGGGTCACCCGTTGCTCCTGGTCGGTCGAATTTTCTCAATGGCGCGCACCTTGGCCGAAGCTGCGCGTGGGTTCTGCTGAATTTCCTCTGCGGTGGGCTTTTCTGTTCCCCGGGTCAATATGCGTACCACGGGAGCGTGTTCTTCTAGCTCCACTGGAAAGTTCGGGGGCGTCAAGCTCTGCGCCTGTTGCTGGAAAGCTTTCTTCGTGATGCGGTCTTCCAAGGAGTGGTAGCTCATGACCACCATGCGGCCACCGATGTGTAGACCAGCCATAGCTGCCGGAAGTGCTGCACGCAGAATGTGCAGTTCTTCATTGACTTCGATGCGGAGTGCTTGAAACGTTCGTTTCGCGGGATGCCCACCGGTCCGACCGGCAGCCGCAGGCACTGCCTTGCGAATAACTTCCACTAGGTCGCCGCTTCGCGTGAAGGGCTCAGTAGCTCTGCGCTGCGTAATAGCGACCGCGATCCGGCGTGCAAACTTTTCCTCACCGTACCGCCGGATCAACCGTTCTAGCTCAGACTGGTCATAGTCATTGATGACATCAGCCGCGGTAAAACGCGCTGTGGGATCCATTCGCATGTCCAGCGGGGCATCATAGGAGTATGCGAAGCCGCGTTCGCGTTCATCCAATTGATAGGAGGAGACGCCGAGGTCGTACAGGTATCCATCGGCGGCTTCAACCCCACCGGCCGCTAGAGCTTGCGGAATGTGATCATAGGTTCCGTGAAACGGAGTGAAACGTTCTGCAAAAGGCGCTAACCGGTCCCCCGCTAGGTCTAGCGCTTGGGTGTCTCGGTCAATGCCGATCACCATCACATCGTCAAAACGTTCCAGTATAAGTTCGGTATGGCCACCCATGCCGAGAGTGGCATCCACGATGACGGGTTGGCGCTGTTGTTGACGTGCGTGAGCGAGTCCTGGTTCAAGAAGATCGATAACTCGGTCGGCCATGACGGGCACGTGACGTGGAGCAGGGTTGGCAGCAGCTTGGGCATGGCGCTGATCGCCCTGGTCGCAGACTGCCATCGCGCTCCTTACTGCATGCTGCCATCGGGTAAAAATAATGACTCTTACCCCAGATCCCTATCCGTGCACCTGGCCCAGGGGAAGACGGGCCAGCTGGTCGGATAGAGGTCTGAAATAAGAGACCTAATCGGAATTGAGTTATCGGGCCGTGAGTCGGGGGGTTAGAACAAGCCCGGAATGATTTCTTCGTCTGTCTCAGAAAACGCGGTTTCCTGTTGTTCGAGGTAGTCATTCCAAGCGGTCTGATCCCAAATTTCGGCCCGGGTGCCAGCACCAATGACTGCCACATCTCGATCCAATCCCGCGTACGCACGCAGCGGGGCCGGGATCGTGATTCTGCCTTGCTTATCCGGTGTCTCATCCGAGGCACCAGACAGAAAGACACGTATGTAGTCTCTGGCCTGACGGGAAGAGAGCGGCGCTTCACGCATTTGATTATGCACTCGCTGGAACTCCTCCATCGAGAACACGTACACGCAGCGCTCCTGACCTCTGGTGAGTACCAGACCGTCAGATAGTTCATCTCTGAACTTCGCTGGCAAGATCAAACGGGACTTCTCATCCAGTCGTGGAGTGTATGTACCCAGAAACATGTGGCACAACCTCCAGCGTGGTGCTAATCCCTTTGCTCAAGCTTCGCGA
>CALBOC010000301.1 GCA_937896705.1 uncultured Micrococcaceae bacterium
GCGATGCTGCTATCGCTCATCGCCGGGCTCAATGTAGCCTTGATGGTATTCAACCTCATTCCGCTGTTGCCGCTAGATGGTGGTCACGTGGCAGGAGGGCTGTGGGAAGCCATTCGACGAGGCTGGGCAAAACTGCGCGGCAAACCGGACCCGGGACCATTCGACATCGCGAAAATGTTCCCGCTGACCATCGTCGTCTTCGGGCTGCTGCTGACGATGGGGGTATTGTTGATCGTTGCAGACATTTTCAAACCGGTAACATTGTTTTAGACGAAAGGCTGACGTTGCGGCACTTGACCCGTACACTTCGCTGGTTGCTCGATGCCGAAGACTCCGTGGCACAGGCGACCGGTGATACCGTGCGCATTCTGGCCAATTCGGATACCCCAGCCCTGCGTCAGTTAATCGAACAACAACCCGTCACCAATGCTTATGTGCAATCCATTCTAGATACCGGTCGACGTGCGGGCCCGATCGGTGGATTTGCGCGCGGCATCTTTCTTGGCATCTTTGACCCCAAGGCACCCGATACGCTAATTGCAGCCTGTTGGGCCGGAGCCAATATCGTGCCGGTGACCGACGACTATGAGGCCGGCGCGTACTTCGGTCAGGCCCTGATGGCGTTGGAAGAATACTTCGGTTCGATTTTCGGACCCCAAGAGGCCGTCGAGGGGGTGTGGGATGCATTGCGTCACGGGCGGCAGGCGGCCCGAGACATCCGGAAAGATCAGCCCTTTATGACGATCACCGCTCAACCCGAAGTGGTGGCCAATCCCAACGTGCGGTTGGCCACCGAAGCGGATTATGCCCGGGTCCTGCCCGCTTCGGTAGCCATGTTTACCGAAGAGCTGGGCTATTCACCGCTGGCCGATGGGTCCAGTGGCTACCGGCTACGCGTCCGCCAATTGATTGCCAAGGGGCACACCCTGATCGAACCGGGCGCCGAGGGAATCCTCTTTAAGGCCGACTTAGGGATTGTCACCCGCGCCGCGGTGCAAATTCAAGGTGTCTGGGTGGCTCCGGAAGCTCGCGGCCAGGGCCGTGCTGCACCCGCCATGTCGGCGGTGGTCAACCACGCACTGGGTCTTGCTCCCGTGGTGTGCCTCTACGTCAATGATTTCAATACGGCCGCCATCCGAACCTATCAACGCGTCGGATTTAAGACCGTCGATCGTTTCGCTACCGTATTATTCTAAGCAGGACGAACGAAAGGCAGGCATGGGCAGGCAACTTCTGACGCTCGGTGCAGTCACAGCCCTGATACTCACCGGCTGTTCGCAATCGCGTGAGTCATCCTCGGTCGAGGTGACCCCGCCTCCGGTCGTCGAAGTGCCGACTCAAACCATCTTTCATCAGGCGATTCAAACCGTCCTGGGCAATGAGGCCATTATTTCCACCGGTCCGCCCGCGATTGAGGCCCTCAATAGCGCTGCAGCGGAAATCGCCCAGTACGCGCCGAAACCCGCGGAATGCGCCGGGACCATCGACCCAGAGTTTTACACCACCACCGAGGTCGCGATGGGATTTCATTCCCAGTCGGACGACGATGCACAACACAGCGCCCAAACCATCGTGGCAGCCGACCTGGAAACCGCCGAGGACGCCAGCGCATACTTCACGGCACGAACTGAACCCTGGGTGGAATGTCCCTCGGTGGACCTAACCATTGATGACACCAATGTACTCACGCTGCAGTATGAGGCCTCGACCTTCGCGGACAGTTCAGACTTATCGGTGCCTGAACTGATGACCCAGGCAGATCAAGACATGGTGCTGACCTCTGCCGGCGAGTTATCGGCTGACTTTGAGTCGTCAGACACCACGGTCCCAAATCCCGGTGGCCTGCCGGATTATGTTATCTCACCCGATGAAATCCCGGAGCCCGAGCCAGAAAGTATTGCCGTCACCAACGCCACCGTGGTCGCACGTTTCGATACCCACGTCTACTGGGTCACGGTCGAGCCAGGCGAACGCGTGGACGAAGCGATGACCATGTTGGCCGAAGTAGTAGAAACGGTGCAAGCAGAACTGTGAAACCTCCCGCTCTGATATTGCTTATCGCCCTGCTGGGCCTCACGGCCTGTACGGACCAACCGGTAGAACCCGAGCCCACACCCACCGCCACGGTAACCGACACCGTCACAGCTGATCCCGCCGAACGATTGCCCACCGAAGCTGAACTCGCCGAAGCGATTGCCGGTGTCGCCGGCACCTCCGACCCCGCAGAGTTACGCCAAGGTACTGCGGCACTGGACGAGCTATCAGCAGCACTCAATGCCGGGATTGCCCAAGGTGACCAGCCAGAGGAAACAGCAGACTCTGACCAGTGTCCCGCGGCGTTTGAAACCCAACCCGAAGTCGCCGGATACGGTCTTGTCGTAGCTCAGGACGAAGCTACCGCCGCAGAGGACCAAGAAGACCCAGCGGAAACCACTGGGCTTGCAGCCTTGGGTTTTGAGTCCCCCGAACGTGCCACCGCATTCGCCGACGAAGTCCAAGACTTCGCAGCATCCTGTGAGGGCTACGAAATCCAACCGCTAACACACCACACCGACGAAGCATTCCAAGTGCAAGTCACGCCGGATGACGAACCAAGTACCTCGATTGTGCTGGTGCGTAACACCACCTGGGTCTATGCGGTTGTCGCAACCCCGACCACCGACGTTGGCTTGGCGCTGACCCTGATCGATCAGCTCGAGGAAACGCTGCGGTAGAATACTTGCCAGATACCCCCAAGACCACCCTTTTCGAATGGAGCCCTCACCGTGCCATTGCGCATGTCCACGCTATTTCTTCGCACCCTGCGAGATGATCCTGCCGATGCCGAAGTAGCCAGCCACAAATTGCTTGTTCGTGCCGGCTACATTCGACGAGCCGCACCGGGTGGATACACCTGGTTACCTCTTGGACTGCGCGTCAAAAACAAGGTCGAAAACATTGTCCGGGAAGAGATGAACGCCATCGGCGGACAAGAAGTACACTTCCCAGCCTTGTTGCCCAAGGAACCCTACGAGGCCACAGGCCGGTGGGAAGACTACGGCGACGGCATTTTCCGCCTGCAAGATCGCTCCGGTGCGGACTTTTTGCTGGCTCCCACCCACGAAGAACTCTTTACCCTGTTGGTTAAAGACCACTACTCGTCGTATAAAGATCTGCCGGTATATCTCTATCAGATCCAAACCAAATACCGCGACGAAGCCCGCCCGCGGGCTGGTCTGCTTCGGGTCCGGGAATTCATCATGAAAGACTCGTATTCTTTCACCATTGACGACGCTGGCCTCGATGAAGCCTATGAGAAGCACCGCGAAGCCTACGTCCGTATTTTTGCTCGACTCGGTTTAGAAGTCGTTGCCGTCGAGGCGATGGCCGGTGCCATGGGTGGGTCCCGTTCAGAAGAGTTCTTGCACCCTTCCGCAGCAGGGGAGGACACCTTCGTCGAATCGCCCGGAGGCTACCGAGCCAATGTCGAAGCCGTCTCTACGGTGGTTCCTGAAGCCATTGACTACACCAATGCCGCTGCCCCGGAGGTCAAAGACACCCCTGAATCCACCACGATTGCCGCGCTGGTCGATGTGGCCAATGACCTGGCACCCAAACAGACCGGTCAGTGGCAAGCGCACGAGACGTTGAAATGCGTTGTCCTGACCGCAGTGCTTGATGGCGAACAGCGGCAAGTCTTTGTCGTAGCGGTCCCCGGGGACCGTGACGTCGACGTCAAACGCCTGGAAGCTTCCATTGGCGAAGCACTGGGTGTGACCGGCGAACCGTCAGTAGAACCGGCCACCGAAAACGACATTGCCAAACACACCCAGCTGGTCCCGGGCTATATCGGCCCCACCGCATTTAACGACGGCCAACTCCAACAAATGCTGGGCACCGATTCGCACACCGGTATCCCATTTTTTGTCGACCCACGGATCGTGCCGGGCAGCACCTGGATCACCGGCGCCAACGAAGACCAAAAACACGTGTTCGGTTTGGTCGCCGAACGCGACTTCAGCTGGGACGGGGTGTTAGAAGCCACCGCGGTACAAGATGGCGACCCTGCACCAGACGGATCGGGACCGCTCGCCGCTCGCCGAGGCATGGAAATGGGCCACATCTTCCAGCTGGGCCGAAAATACGCCGAAGCATTGGGTCTCAAAGTCCTGGATGAAAATGGCAAACAAGTGGTCGTGACCATGGGCTCCTACGGTATAGGCATCTCGCGTGCGGTCGCAGCGCTCGCCGAGGCCCATCATGACGAACAGGGCCTGATCTGGCCCATTAATGTGGCGCCCGCCCACGTGCACATCGTGGCCACCGGCAAAGACGACGCGATCTTTGAAACCGCCGAAGAGTTTGCGACGAAACTCGAAGCCGCTGGCATCGAGGTGCTGCTGGATGATCGCCGAAAAGCACATGCGGGCGAAAAATTCTCCGATGCGGAACTCATTGGAGTGCCCATCCACCTGATCGTCGGCCGCGGATTAGCCAAGGGCACGGTAGAACTCAAAGACCGGTTCGCCGCTACGCGAGAAGATATTGCGATAGACGATGCACTGGAGCACGTGACCAACCTCGTGCATAGCTACCAGAATCGTTAGACGATCCGACCAGCCGGGCGATCACCTATCGCC